>JAKONB010000325.1 GCA_022702195.1 Beijerinckiaceae bacterium
TCGCGGGTGTTCTGGGCGAGCTCGGACATGGCGGCCGCCTCGAGGCGGAAATCCATCTCCATCATCACCGAGCGGGCGAGGATCTCCACCACCTCGCGCGGGCGCAGGCGCTCGGCCTTGGGCGAGAGCGCGTGGACCACCCGGGCCATGAAGCGCATGACCTGGAGGTCGCGCTGGAAGCGCTCGCGCACCCCGGGCCGCATGATCTTGACCGCGAGCACCCGCTCGGTGCCGTCGGCATCGACGATGTGCGCCTTGTGGACCTGCGCGATGGAGGCGGCGGCGACCGGCTCGCTGAACGAGACGAAGAGGCTCGCCACCGGCTTGCCGAGGGCCGCCTCGACCACCCGGATGGCGGTGGCCTGGGGAAAGGGCGGCACCCGGTCCTGCAGGGTCTCGAGGTCGCGCGCGGCGCTCATGCCGACGATGTCGGGACGGGTCGCCAGGAACTGGCCGAACTTGACGTAGGAGGGGCCAAGCCGGGTCAGGGCCCGCTGCAGCGGGCCGGCGCCCCGCGCCACGCCCGGCCGTTCCAACATCCGGCCGAGCCGGAGGAAGAGCCGCAGGTGCGGCGGCAGCTCGGACGTATCCACCAGGGCGAGGCCGCCCTCGCGGGCGAGCACGAAGCCCACATGCGCGCCGCGGAACAGGTGGAGGAGCGAGCCGAGCATCAGGCTCTCCGCCCCGTCACGAGACCTTCCAGCCGGAATGGATCGCGACGATGCCCCCCGAGAGCGGCCGATGGCTCACATGGCGCAGGCCGGCCTCCTCGATCATGCCGGCGAAGCGGCCGGGGGAGGGGAACTTGCGGATCGATTCCACGAGGTAGCGGTAGGATTCCGCGTCCCCCGCCACCGTCGAGCCGAGGCGCGGGATCACGTGGAACGAATAGGCGTCGTAGATCCGGTCGAGGATCGGCAGGTCGACCTTCGAGAATTCGAGGCAGAGGAAACGGCCGCCGGGCTTCAGCACCCGGCGGGCCTCGGCCAGGGCCTGCGCGATGCGCGGCACGTTCCGGATGCCGCAGGCGATGGTGTAGGCGTCGAAGGAGTCCGACGGCAGCGGCAGCGATTCCGCGTTGGCGGTGACGAAATCGATCCGCCCGGCGAAGCGGTCGCCCGCGCGCTCGGCGCCCACCCGCAGCATCGCCTAGTTGATGTCGAGCACGGTGACCTGATTGCCCGGTCCACCCGCGTCCAGCGCCCGGAACGCGATGTCGCCGGTGCCCCCCGCCACGTCGAGATGGCGGAACGGCCGGTTCTGCGGCGGGCGCAGCATGGCGATGAGCTGCGCCTTCCAGGCGCGATGCAACCCCGCCGACATCAGGTCGTTCATGAGGTCGTAGCGCCTGGCCACCGAGCGGAACACGTCGTCCACGCGCGCCTGCTTCTCGCCGAGCGCGACCTGCTCGAACCCGAAATGGGTGCTCGCCTCTTGCGCGGATTCGTGCGCGGAACCGTCGACCGAACTCATGGGATACCCTCTCAGCGGTGCCTCATAGCGAAACCCGGCGCAGATCGCCATGTGTCCCAGCATCCCGTCCCAGCATCCCGTCCCGGCGTCCCCTCCGAGCCTCCCCTTCGCCGCAATCTTCCGGAGACCCATGCCCGAACTGCCTGAAGTCGAGACCGTCCGCCGCGGGCTGGCGCCCGCCATGGTCGGCGCCCGCTTCACGCGGGTGACGCTGCGGCGCCCCAACCTGCGCTTCCCGTTTCCCGACCGCTTCGCCGAGAGACTCGAGGGCCGGACGGTGGTCGACCTGGCGCGGCGGGCCAAGTACCTCGTCGCCGGTCTCGATTCCGGGGAGACGCTGATCCTGCATCTGGGGATGAGCGGGCGTTTCGACGTGGCGATGCCGGATGGCAGCAACCTCTCGCCGGGGGATTTCTACCTCGAGGGCGCGCAGGGTACGCCCAAGCACGACCATGTGGTGATGGCGATGTCGACCGGGGCCACCATCACCTACAACGACGCCCGCCGCTTCGGCTTCATGGACCTCGTGCCGACCCGGACCCTCGCCGCCTGTCGCCACTTCGCCGCCATGGGGATCGAGCCCCTGAGCCCGGCGCTGACCGGCGCGGCGGTGGCCCGCCTGTTCCGGCACAAGATCACGCCCCTGAAGGCGGCCCTGCTCGATCAGCGCCTCATCGCGGGGCTCGGCAACATCTACGTTTGCGAAGCGCTGCACCGGGCCGGGCTCCATCCGGAGACGCGGGCGGGACATCTCGCCGCATCCGATGGCGGTCCGACCCCGAAGGCCCATCGGCTCGCGACCGTCATCCGGGAGGTCCTCGAAGAAGCGGTCGCCGCCGGCGGCTCGACGCTGCGAGACTACGTTCACACGGATGGAAGCTCCGGTGCATTTCAGCACGCCTTCCGGGTCTATGACCGGACGGGGGAAGCTTGTCGAACCTCCGGTTGCAATGGCATCGTTGCTCGCATGACCCAGGCTGGACGATCGACGTTCTTTTGTGAGACGTGCCAGAATCGGGATGCACTCGATGGTTAATCATCCCTTAATCTAGAATTCATCCCCCACCACCATGAATCCTTGTTCCCCCGAACAACAACTCACCGCTTGTGCTTCGACTGGCCGCTTTCGTTAAGGAGCGGTTCGGTTTAGTCCGGATATGATGGTGGGGAGTTCGATCATCTGCCGAAAACGCGGAATCGATCCGGAGCACGCATGTATCCCATTCCGACCAACGAATTGGAGCGCCTGGCTGCCCTCGACGACCTCGGTGTCGTCGAGACGGCGTCCGAGTCCCATTTCGAGGCGATCTGCCGGACGGCCCGCACGCTGTTCAATCTGCCGACGTCATTGGTGACGCTGGTCCAGCAGGATCGGCAATGGTTCAAGGCCAAGTCCGGTTTCACGGGGAGCGAAACCCCGCGCGGGGATGCGTTCTGCAGCCACGCGATCCTCTCGGACGACATCTTGGTGGTGGAAGACGCACGGGCCGATCCACGTTTCAGCGGCAGCAGGCTCGTCACCGAGCCGCCCCATGTCCGCTTCTATGCCGGGGCGCCGCTGATCCTCGATCGCGCCATCCGTGTCGGTTCGCTGTGCGTGCTCGGCCCCGAGCCGCGCCGCTTCTCGGCATCGGAACGGGCGCAGCTCACGGATCTGGCGGCGGTCGTCACCGCGCAGTTGCGCCTGCACCGGGCCGAGCTACGTCTGCGCAGCAGCGAGACGCATTACCGCCTCCTGGCGGAGAACACCTCCGACATGATCGTGCGGTCGGATCTCGACAGCACCCGGCGCTATGTCTCCCCCGCGGCCCGGACGCTGCTGGGCTACGAGGCCGTGGAGTTGCTGGGAACCCGTCCGATCGATCACATCCATCCGGACGACGTCGCGGCCTATGCCCGCGTGCTGGCCAATATCCGGGACGGGCGAACGGACCATGCAGTGGCGCGGCCGCGCTATCGCCGCAAGGACGGCTCCTGGGTCTGGGTCGAAGTCACCTTCAACGTCACCCACGATCCCAATGACGGACGTGCGACCGGCTACGTCGCCGCCGTGCGGGACATCTCGGAACGGATGGAGGCCGAGGCCCGGATCGCCCATATGGCGCGCCACGACGCCCTCACGGATCTGGCCAATCGGGTCCTGTTCCGCGAGCGGCTCACCCAGGAAATCGCCTCCTGCCGTCGTCACGGCGGCGGCTTCGCCATCCTCGGCCTCGACCTCGACCGCTTCAAGACCGTCAACGACAGCCTCGGCCATCAGGCGGGGGACGCTCTGCTCACGACCGTCGCCGAACGGCTGCGCGCCTGCGTGCGCGCCGAGGACACCGTGGCGCGCCTCGGGGGCGACGAATTCACCATCATCCAGACGGGTCTGGCGCAGCCGGAGGCCGGGCACGCCCTGGCGCAGCGGGTGATCGCGGCGATCGCGGCGCCGATCGCCCTGTGCGGCCGCCACATCTGCGTCGGCGTCAGCATCGGGGTCACGCTCGCGCCGCAAGCGCAGATGGATGCCGACGAGCTCCTGCGGCAGGCCGATCTGGCACTCTACCGCGCCAAGCGCGAAGGACGGAACACCTATCGCTTCTACGAAGCGGGCATGCGCTTCGCTGGCACGTCTCTCGTGGCCGATACCGCGACGCCCTGAGCGACGGATCCGTTCGCCGTCACCCGCCGCGCGACGTGTCGCCGTCCGGGCGCCGCCCCTGGGGGGTGAGCCGGTCGATGACTTCCGGCAGGGCCTGGGCGAGCTGCGACAGCAACGCCGAGCGATCGAGCCCGGTGCGCTGCTGGAGGGCGTCGACGGTATCGGCCCCCAAGGCATCGGCCAGTTGGTGCGGCTGCACCGGACGATTCTGCCCCTGGCCGATCCAGGATTGCATCAGATCCCCGAACCCGCCGCGCTGGAAGCGATCGATCAGGCCGTCCAGGCCGCCGAGATCGTCCCCTTCGCGTCCGTCCGCCCCACGGCCGTCATCGGCCTCGTGATCGAGATGGGCGTAGGGACCGGTGCCCGCGTCGGTCCCGCCCCCGCGATCGCCGGGGCCGTCCAGCATCCCGGCCAGATCGCCGAAATCGCCACCGCCGGCACCGGGATCGCCGTGCTGACCGCGCGCCTCTCCGCGATCCTGGCCGAACCCGCCGAGGTCGCCATCGTCGCGCGGAGACGGCGAGGGGCGGTCCTGTGGCTGGCCCCGGCCGCCGCCCAGGATGTCGCCGAGACCACCCGCCCCCTTCGAGAGCAGCAGCATCAGCAGCGCCTGGACGATGGGCGACATCGCACCCCCGAGCCCGCCGCCGGCGGGACCGCCGCCGGAGGGGCCATCCCCCCGTTCGTGACCGCGTCCGCCACCCAGCACCTGTCCGAGCACGTTGCCGATGACCTGATCGAGCAGACCCATGATCGTTCCTCCCCGTGCGCCGCCGATCCTACTCGCCCCGGCCGCCGGTGCCGGCGCGGTCGCGGGCCGGCAGTTGGTCGAGCGGATTGGTATAGGTCGATTTGCGCGCGTCCGAGGCCACCACCGAGGTGGAACTCCGGATCGCACGCGGGGGCGACACCTGCCCGGACGCGCGGTCGGCGGCCTTCGCGCGGTCCCGGGACGGCAGCGTCGCGGGGGTCGGCTGATCGTTGGGATTGGCGACCGTCTGGGCCTGGGCCGGCTGACCGCCGACCAGCGCGGTGGCGGTGGCGAGGATCAGCCCGCTAAGGAACAGGCCGCGCGCCAGGGCGCCGGCACGCGGCCGCAGGGCATGACGGGATCGCGTCGGGCGGGGCAGGGCGGACATGGTCATGACAACCTCCGAGGGGTTCGAGAACCGACGCTCCCGCGTCGCCTTTCCCAACCAAGCCCGAGGCCACGCCGCTGGTTCCGAATTCCGCGCGGCTCAG
>JAKONB010000327.1 GCA_022702195.1 Beijerinckiaceae bacterium
CGGGGCGTGATTATTTGCCTTTCCCGGACATCCGCCGCAGCAGGGGGCGGGCTCCTATACGTAAACCGCCTGATTCGGCATTCCTCTGTCAAACATATTCAATGAAAAATAATCTATGAGGGTGTAATGTGTGATTTTTCCATGGTATTTGTGCATAATATTTCTTGTATAAAAATTAAAGATATTATCCAGATCGCTCTCACTGATGCTGTTAATTTTGATAAAATGAATAAAGTCGGGTGATACCAGAATAAACTCTAAAAATAATCGATTATAATTCAAGTGACTTTCGGTGGATCATTATAGAGAAAGGGTATATTAAAATTTGAGGTGCAATCAGGGCTGGTGTTGCCGCGAGGTTCGCGGAGGCTGCTCGCGCTGGAGGCTGCGGTGAAGTTCGGAATTGGCATCAAGATCCACGCGATCACCGTCGCGGCCCTTCTGGGCGTTCTGGCGGCCATCGCGATGGCGGCCATCAGCCTGCGCGACGAGGTCGTCGATGCGCGGTCGGCCCGGACGCAGCAGCTCGTCGAGGTCGCCCGCGGCGTGCTCGCCGCTCACGAAGCCCAGGTCCGGGCCGGAAAACTCGGTGAGGCGGAGGCGCGCAAAGCCGCCATCGAGACGCTCCGGACCGTGCGCTACGCCGACGGCGATTATTTCTACATCATCGACGAGCAGGCGCGGATGGTGATGTATCCGATCAAGCCTGCCCTGGAAGGCGCCGATATGCTTGGGACCAAGGACCCCGAGGGTCGGGCGCTGTTCGTCGACATGCTCACGGTGGCCAGGAATCAGGGCAGCGGCTTCATCTCCTATCTCTGGCCGAAGCCCGGGTCCGAGACGCCTGTCGCCAAGATTTCCTACGTCTCCGCCTTCAAGCCCTGGGGTTGGATCATCGGGACGGGCATCTATGCCGACGATACGGCGGCCCATCTGCGCGGGCCGCTCCTGATCCTGCTGACGGTGTTCGGCGTCGCCACGGCCGTCATCGTCGTGACTGCCCTGGTGGTCGGGCGCGGCGTGGTCCGTCCCCTCGCGGCGCTGACCCGCGCGCTCCAGGCGCTGGCGCGCCGGGAGGTGCTGGCCGAGGTTCCGGGGAGCCGTCGCTCGGACGAGATCGGCGGGATCGCCCGGGCGGTGGTGACGATCCGGGACATCTCGCTGGAGGAGGCCGCGCAGCAATTGCAGAGCACGGAGGCCGAGCGGATGCGCCAGGAGCAGGAGCGCCGGACCCTGCTGGCGGATCTGGCCGACGATTTCGAGCGCTCGGTGGGGCAGATCGTGGCGCATGTGTCCCAGGCCTCGCACGGTCTGCACGACGCCGCCGCGACCATGACGGCGGCGGTGGAGAGCACCGCCCAGCGCTCGCATTCGGTGGCGGTGACGGCGCACCAGACCGCCGGCAACGTCACCACGGTGGCGGCGGCGGCCGAGGAGCTGGGCTCGACGGTGCAGGAGATCGGCCGGCAGGTGGAGCAGGCCGCCGACATGTCGCGGCTGGCGGTGAGCGAGGCCGAGCGGACCGCCGGGAGCATGCGCATCCTGTCGGGGGCGGCCACCCGGATCGGGGACGTGGTGGGGCTGGTGGCGCAGATCGCCAGCCAGACCAACCTGCTGGCGCTCAACGCCACCATCGAGGCGGCCCGGGCCGGCGAGGCGGGGCGCGGCTTCGCGGTGGTGGCCGCGGAGGTGAAGAACCTCGCCGAGCAGACGGCGCGGGCGACCACGGAGATCGGCGAGCAGGTCCAGGCGATCCAGGCGGCGGCGGCGGATTCGTCGGGGGCGATCCAGGGGATCGTCGGGCGGATCGAGGAGATGAACGCGGTGACCGGCGGCATCGCGGCGGCGGTGGAGGAGCAGGGGGTGACGACGCAGGAGATCGTGCGCAGCATGAGCCAGGCCTCGGAGGGCACGGGCGCGATGACCGGGGACATCGCGGCGGTGGCCCGCGACGCGGAGGCCGCCGGCGCCTCGGCCGCCCAGGTGACCCAGGCCTCCGACGACCTCACCCGCCAGTCCCAGACCCTCCAGGCCGAGGTCGATCAGTTCCTCGCCACCGTCCGGGCCGCGTGAGATCGGGCCGCATCAGAAATGGCTGAACGAGCCGGCTGGGAAGCGCAGCAGGCCCCCCTCCGCCGCGCGAAAGCCCGGCGGTTCGGCCCCATGGGTCACCGTGCCGACGACGCTCAGGGGAATGCCGGCGACTTCCGCGTCGGCAAGGCAGGCATCGAGTCGTTCCGGGGCGACGGCGCACAGGATCTCGTAATCGTCGCCGCCAGTCAGGATCGTCGTCATCACGGTGGGATCGGCGGCGACGGCGCGTGCGGCGGCCCGCGAGAGCGGCAGGTCGGCGAGCACGATCTCCGCCGAGCGGTGGCCGCCCTTCAGCATCTTGGCCAGGTCCCCGGCGAACCCGTCCGACACGTCCATCGCCGCGCGGGCCTGGGCGCGCAGCACCGGCGCCAGGGCGAGGCGCGGCCGGGGGTGCCAGTAGCGGTCGATGAGCGCGGCGCGAGCCGGCGTGCCGATCGCCCTCCCCCAGGGCGGCATCGGCCCCCGCCGCAGCGTCAGGCCCAGCGCCGCATCGCCGATGGTGCCGCTGACGCAGAGCCGGTCCCCCACCTGCGCCGTCATGCGGCGGACCATCGTGCCGGATGGAACCTCGCCGATCGCCGTCACGCCGATCGAGGCCGGCCCGCCGGAGCGCACCGTATCGCCGCCAAGCAGCGGGATCCCGAAATCCGTGAGCCCTGCGGCGAGGCCGGCGGCGAAGCCCGCGAGCCACTCCTCGGTCCAGTCGTCGGCCAGCGCTAGGGTAAGGAGGACGCCGCGTGGGGCGGCTCCCTTCGCCGCCAGATCCGAGCAATTCACCCCCAACGCCTTGCGCGCGATGGAGGCGGGCGGGTCGTCGGCGAAGAAATGCACCCCCGCCACGACCGCATCCGCCGTGAGGACGAGGTCGTGGCCTGCGCTCGGGGTCAGCGTCGCCGCGTCGTCGGACAACCCGTCGGCGCCGGGGCCGGCGAGCGGCCCGAAGTAGCGCGCGATCAGGCCATCCTCGGTGGGACGCGGGCCGCTCACGCGCGCCTCGGTCAGACTTGACCGGAGCCGGGCAATCCGGCGAATTCCTTGCCGCGCGCGCTGCGGCCCACCTTGTCGAGCACGGCATTGACCATGCCGGGCTCGTCGCCCGCATAGAAGCTGTGCGCCACGTCGACATATTCGGAGATCGCGGCCTTCGCCGGCACGTCGCGGCGATACATCAACTCGTAGGCGCCGGCCCGCAGGATCGCGCGCAGGACCGCCTCGATCCGCTTCAGCGGCCAGCCCTGGGACAGGGCGCCGTCGAGCTGCGGGTCGATCGCCCGCTGCTCGTCGACCACGCCGCGCAGGAGGTCGCGGAAGAAGGCGGTCTCGGCGGGGGGGTGCTCGACGCCGTCAACGGTCTGGCCGATCCAGAACGTCTCGAACTCCGCCAGGGCCTCGATCACGCCCTTGCCGGACACTTCCATCTCGTAGAGGGCCTGCACCACGGCGAGGCGGGCGCCGCTGCGCTCGATCGACTTTGCCATGTGATTCAGGCCTCTCCCACCGATGCGGCGGATGCATTACGCTTCAGTGCCAGGACGGCCAGGGCCGCTTCCGCCGCACCGCCCCCCTTGTTCATCTCGGCGACGCGGGCGCGGGCGAAAGCCTGCGCCTCCGTCTCCACGGTGAGAATGCCGTTGCCCAGCGGCAGCATCCTTTGCACCGACAGGTCCATCAGCGCGCGCGCGCTCTCGCCCGCCACGATGTCGTAATGCCCGGTCTCGCCGCGGATGACGCAGCCCAGAGCCACCGCCGCGTCGTAGGGACGGCCGGCGCGGGCCGCGGCCTCCACCAGGATCGCGATGGCGGCGGGGATTTCCAGGGCGCCCGGCACGGTGACGATGGTGGTCTCGGCCTCGGCGGCGTCGAGAACGCCCCGGACCCCGGCCAGCAGCTCGTCGGCCAGGTCCGCGTAATAGCGCGCCTCCACCACCAGGACGCGGGCGCCCTTCACGGCGTCGGGGATTGGACGGGATGAGGGCGGGGTCGAAACCATCGGGACGGGCCTTGAGCAGAGAAGGGCGGACGGCGCCGTCCCGCGTCGTGCGGGGACGGCCGGGGGCACCCACGAGGGCGCCGCCCATCCGCGCCCGCGGAGATCCGGATCGCGCATGCCGATGTCTGACCGCCGATGTCTGACCGATGTCGGTCGTCAGACGGTCGCGCGAGCGATAGACCGAAGGCCGTCCTGCGACAAGCGTCGGCGGCGACGGGCCGATGCCCGATGGCATCATGCCGGCGGCGCGGCGCTTGCCTGCGGCGCGCCCACGTCGACGCGTCGACAAAATACATTATTTCTTGCCGTCCCAACCCTCGAGATCAGCATGTCAGACACCCCCGTCTTCGCATCGGCCGCCGTGGCCGCGCCCCACCACCTCGCCGCGCGCGCCGGGCAGACCGTGCTCGCGCAGGGCGGCAATGCCATCGAGGCGATGGCGGCCATGGCGGCGACCATCGCGGTGGTCTACCCGCACATGAACGGCATCGGCGGCGACGGCTTCTGGTTGGTGCGCGAGCGCGGCGGCCGGGTTCGGGGCATCGAGGCCTGCGGGCCGGCGGGTCGCCTCGCCACCATCGCGCGCTATCGTGAGAAGGGTTACGAGACCCTGCCCTCGCGCGGACCCGACGCGGCCCTCACGGTGGCCGGCGCGGTGGGCGGTTGGCGCCTCGCCCTCGATCTGGCGCAGGCGCTCGGCGGCCGGCTGCCGCTGCGCACGCTCCTGGCCGATGCGATCGCCCATGCGCGCGACGGCGTGGCGGTGTCGCCCTCCGAGGCGCGCTACGTGCCCAAGGAGCTCGACACGCTCCACGACCAGCCGCATTTCGCCCGGACCTTCCTCGATGACGGCAAGCCTTTCGCGGCCGGCGCGGTCCGGCGTCTTCCGGTCCTGGCCGACACGCTGGAGCAGCTCGCCCATGCGGGCCTCGACGACTTCTACCGGGGCGACCTCGCCCGGGAGATCGCCGCCGATCTCGAGCGGCTCGACGCGCCCGTCACGCGGGCCGACCTCGCGGCCTATGCCCCGCGCGAGCGCGCGCCCCTGAGCCTGCGCCGCCGCGACGCGACGCTCTACAACTTCCCGCCGCCGACCCAGGGGGTCGCGGCCCTCCTGATCCTCGGCATCTTCGAGCGCCTCAAGGTCGCGCGGCCGGAGACGGCGGCGCATTATCACGGGCTGATCGAGGCGACGAAGCGGGCCTTCGCGATCCGCGACCGGATCGTCACCGATTTCGACCGTCTCGCCGTCGATCCCGCGCATTTTCTCACGCCCGAGCGGCTGGACCGCGAGGCCGCCCAGGTCGACATGGCCCGTGCCGCCAGCGTGCCGCTGCGCAATCCCGGCGAGGGCGACACCGTCTGGATGGGTGCCATCGACGGGGACGGGCTGGCCGTCTCCTACATCCAGTCGATCTACTGGGAATACGGCTCCGGCACCGTGCTGCCGAAGACCGGCATCCATTGGCAGAACCGCGGCACCTCGTTCTCCCTCGACCCCAACGCCGTCAATCCGCTGGAGCCGGGGCGGCGCCCGTTCCACACCCTGATCCCGGCGCTGGCCTGCTTCGATGACGGGCGCGTCATGGCCTACGGCTCCATGGGCGGCGACGGGCAGCCGCAATTCCAGGCACAGATCTTCGCGCGCTACGCCGATTACGGGATGAGCCCGCTGGCCGCCGTCGATGCACCGCGCCTGCTTTATGGGCGGACCTGGGGCGCCGAATCCCTCAGCGTGAAGGTGGAGGATCGGTTCGATCCGGCCTGCATCGCCGCCCTGCGGTCCCTGGGCCATGAGGTCGAGGAACTCGGCGGCGCCTATATCGACTCGCTGGGCCATGCCGGCATGATCGTGCGGCATCCCGGCAACGGGCGGGTCGAGGCGGTGCACGATCCGCGCTCCGACGGCGGCTCCGCCGGTCTGTAGCGTCGTCGCTCCCTGCAACGGCGCGCGCAAAGGCGTCGCGCTCCGACGAACTGGCATTCTCCTTGCTGGCATGCCAGCGCCGGCAAGGAGTGCATAATGAATACGGTTGCGACCCGCCAACGATGGATCCAGCTCGGGCTCGGCCTGATCGCCATGATGGCGATCTCGAGCCCGCAATATGTCTGGACGCTCTTCACCAAGCCGCTGATGGCGACCACGAGCGCGACGCTCGCCGACATCCAGTGGACCTTCACGATCCTGATCGTGCTGCAGACCTTCTTCTCCCCGCTCCAGGGGTTCCTCATCGAGCGGTTCAGCCCGAAGCTGATGATCGCCGTGGGCGCGGCCCTGTCCGGCCTCGGCTGGGTCCTGGCGGCGCGGGTCGACACCCTCTGGGGCATCTACGCCACCTACGGCCTGTTCTGCGGGCTCGGCACCGGCATCGTCTATGTGGGCATCGTCGGGCTGATGGTGCGGTGGTTTCCCGATCGCAGAGGCTTCGCGGTGGGTATCGTGGCGGCGGGCTACGGCATGGGCGCCATGCTCAGCACCTTCCCGATCACCGACATGCTGGCCGCCTCGGGCTATCGCCACACCCTGACGGTGTTCGGGATCGTCCTCGGCCTGGTCGGCGTCCTGGCGGCCCTGGGCCTGCGCGCCCCGCGCGCCGACGAGACCCTGCCGCGCGCTGCCGTGAACCTCGCCACCGCCGCGCACGACACCGCACCCAGGGAGATGCTGAAGACGCCGCTGTTCTGGCTGATGTTCGTCATGATGACGATGATGTCCACGGGCGGCCTGATGGTGGTGGCCAATTTCGCCTCCTTCGCCCGCTCCTTCGGCGTCGCCGACGCGCTGGTCTTCGGCTTCGCCGCCCTGCCCTTCGCCCTCACCTTCGACCGCATCACCAACGGCCTGACCCGGCCGTTCTTCGGCTGGGTCTCCGACAGAATCGGCCGCGAGAAGACCATGGCGATCGCCTTCGCGGCGGAGGCCGGCGCCATCGCCCTGCTGCTGGTGTTCCGCGAGAACGCCTACGCCTTCGCGCTGCTCTCGGGCGTCGTGTTCTTCGCCTGGGGCGAGATCTTCTCGCTGTTCCCCTCGCTCCTGACCGACACGTTCGGCACCAAGCACGCCACCACCAATTACGGCTTCCTCTACATGGCCCAGGGCGTCGGCTCCCTGCTCGGCGGCCCGGTGGCGGCGATGATCTACGCCGCGCAAGGGTCGTGGGTGCCGGTCTTCAGCATCGCCATCGGCCTCGACCTGGTGACCGCCCTCCTGGCCTTCCTGGTGCTGATGCCGATGCGCCGCCGCTGGCTCGGGCTCGACGAGGCCCGGCACCTGGTGGGGAAGGCTGCTTTGGCGTGACGGGATAGGAGGCGTCCGCCCCCTGCCGGCGGCAGGGGACCGGCCAATCAGCCAGGAGTCAGGCTCGCGCGGCGTTCTGGAAATGGGATCCAAGACGCCGCGCCGAGCGTGTGTTTCAGCCTCGTCGTTTTCCAGAATCCGGCAACCACCTCTCGGGACGATGCGCCAGGACGGCCCGTTCGTCCCGGCCGGCAGGGAGACGGGAACGCCCCGAACGTCGTCTTCGGTGATGGCTCGCTCACAGGCCCGGCAGGGTGGGCTCCATGGCGAGCGATGGCTGGCCCCTCCCCGATCCGCTGCCGCCAGGCCGCATGGCCGTGGCGATGCGCTCGGCGTCTTCCTCGTCGATGGCGAACAGACCGAATCGAAACCGATATCCCCAATTCCCACCGCCACGCGCAAAGACCAAGCCGTCGAGGAGTGGCCGGATCGGCGCGGCCCGCGACGGAAGCCAGTCCATGTCGCGCCGCCATGGCCTGAATCCCGCTGCCATATCGCCCTGATAGGGAAGCCCCGCGCGGACGGTGCCGATGGCGGTAAAAGCCTGAAGCCGGTCCGTCCCCCTGAACCGCGCCGTCGGGGAGTAGGCGATGACCCGATCCCCGGGGGCGATGCGCCGAAGGGCCGCCGCCTTTCCGTGGCAGACCTGCAGGATCCCGAACTGTTGGCCGAGCGCCACATGCTCGGCCGAGGCGACGGCGATCCAATGGCGAGCCGGTTCCATCACAGGGCCTCGGCGACCGCGTAGACACGCAGGCGGTGCCCATCGGGATCGAGCGCGACGAAGCTGCGGCCGAAATCGAGGTCGGTGGGTGGCAGGGCGATCCGCGCGCCCTTGGCTCGCCAACCGGCATGGGTCGCGTCGATCTCGGCATTCGTCATCTTGAAGCCGATCTCGCTGCCGCCTCCGCCGGCAACCGGAGCCGGTTGCACGCCATCCCGGCTCCACAGGCCGAGACCCAGCCCCGACGGGAGAACGAGGAGGGCGAAGGTCGCGCTGACCTCCACCGGTTCGATGCCGAGCAACGCGGCATAGAAGCCCGCGCTCGCCACGGGGTCCGCGACATAGAGAAGAAGGGTGTTGGTCATGACGAAACTCCGGCCCGGGAAGGGGCGGAGCGGACGCTATCTCGGCATGCTGCCAATTTTCGGCAGTGGTGTGGATCTGGTCAATCCAGGCTTTCCGCAATCCCTTCCGCCGCGCGCCAAGCCTTGAGCAGGGCTCGGCGCCGCTTGGGATAGCGCGTTGGGCCTGCCGTCGCCGAGACGATCCGGTCGGTGCGGAAATGGCGAAAACCCTGACGCAATTCGCACCACCCCAGCAGCACGCGCACCGAGTCGAAGAAGGCGAGCGCGAACGGCCAGACGACCCGCTCCGACGCCGTGCCGGTGGCATCACGATAGACGAGCGTCATCTTCGATTCCGTTCGGATCGCTTCGCGAAGCGTTGGCAGATCGACACTGTCGACCGGAATTTTAGGGCCGGGGCCGACCAGGAGCGCCGACGTTTCGAGATGGTCGCGGAGGTCGGCCGGCAATACGGCGCCAATGCGTGCCAGGGCGCTTTGGGCCGCATCGCGCAGTCGATCATCGGCGCGGTCGGCAACCCAGCGCGATCCGAGGACAAGCGCTTCGATCTCCTCCGCGGTGAACATCAGCGGCGGCAGGAGGAAGCCGGGCTTCAGGACATAGCCAATCCCGGGTTCGCCGGTAATTGCGGCGCCGAGGGCCTGAAGGCTGGCGATATCCCGATAGAGCGTGCGGATGCTGACCCCGATCTCGGCGGCCAGGACTTTTCCGCTGACGGGGCGCCTGTGACAGCGCAGGGCGTGAAGCAGATCGAAAAGACGTTCGGAGCGCGACATGCACTCCGGATTGTACATGCACGCTCCTGCCGGATCATGGCAGTGACGACGCCATGCACAGCACATGGAGGCACCCCTATCGGGGCACTCCATTCCGGAAGGCTTGAAACGCCGGGAAAGTCCCCGGCGACCGTCACGACCGAGGCGTCACCGCGCGTTGCGGAACACCTGCAGGTCGAGGTCCCGCACCTTCTTGCGCAGGGTGTTGCGGTTCACGCCGAGCAGTTCGGCCGCCCGGATCTGGTTGCCGCGGGTGGCGGCGAGCGCAGCGCCGATCAGCGGGCCTTCGATCTCCCGCAGGATCCGGTGGTAGAGGCCGGGCGGCGGCAGCGTGTCGCGATAGCCGCCGAAATACTCGGCCAGATGCCGCTCCACCGCCCCCGAGAGGGTCTCGTTCTCGCCATTGGCCGCCTTGCGCGGGGCACCGCCGCTCGGCTGGCTCTGGGCCAGCGGCAGGGTGTCGAGCTCGGCCTCGATCACCGGGCCGGTGATCGTCTCCTGCGGGTAGAGGGCGGCGAGGCGCCGGACGAGGTTCTCGAGCTCGCGCACGTTGCCGGGCCAGCGGTAGCGCTTGAGCCGCTCCATCGCCTCGCCGTCGAGGGTCTTGCGGCTCAGGCCCTCGCGCTCCACCAGGATGAAGAAGTGCCGGATCAGGTCGGGCACGTCCTCCGAGCGCTCGCGCAGGGCCGGGAGCCGCAGGGGCACCACGTTCAGGCGGAAGAACAGATCCTCGCGGAAGATGCCCTGCTGGATCGAGACCCGCAGGTCCTTGTTGGTGGCCGCGATGATGCGGACGTTGGTCTTGATCGGCACCCGGCCGCCCACGGTGGTGTACTCGCCCTGCTGGAGCACGCGCAGCAGCCGGGTCTGGGCCTCCATCGGCATGTCGCCGATCTCGTCGAGGAACAGCGTGCCGCCCTCGGCCTGCTCGAACCGGCCAGCCGAGC
>JAKONB010000361.1 GCA_022702195.1 Beijerinckiaceae bacterium
CGCCTGCAGGTCCTTGATCGGCGCCGAGGAGCCGAAGGTGCTCATGCCGACGATGGTGCCGGCCGAGCCGGCGTAGCGGTCCCAGCCGATCACCGAGCCCTGTTCGACGGCGACGCGAGCCAGCACGTGCGGGATCAGCACGGAGTTCCGATAGGCCTCGTCCTGGCGCTCGAACAGCTCCCAGGACGGCATCGAGACCACGCGAGCCTTGACGCCCTCGGCCTTCAGGGCCTCGTAGGCGGCGACGCAGAGCTGGACCTCGCTGCCGGTGCCGATGAGGATCACGTCGGGGGTGCCGTCGCAATCCGCCAGCACGTAGGCGCCCCTGGCGACGCCGGCCGCGCTCGCGAAGACCGTGCGGTCGAGGGTGGGCAGGGGCTGGCGGGAGAGCGCCAGCACCGCCGGCTGGTCCTTCAGGCCCATGATCACCCGATAGGCCTCGGCCACCTCGTTGGCGTCGGCCGGGCGCAGGGTGACGAGGCCGGGGATCGCCCGCAGGGTCAGGATCTGCTCCACCGGCTGGTGGGTCGGCCCGTCCTCGCCCACCCCGATGGAATCGTGGGTGAAGACGTGGAAGATCGGCAGCTCCATCAGCGCCGCGAGGCGGATGGGCGGGCGCATGTAGTCGGCGAAGACCAGGAAGGTGGCGCCGTAGGCGCGCAGGCCCACGAGGCCGAGGCCGTTGACGATCGACCCCATCGCGTGTTCGCGCACACCGAAATGGATGTTGCGCCCGCCGGGCTCGAACGGCGACAGGGTGCCGGCGCCCTCGAATTCCAGCTTGGTCTTGTTGGAGGGGGCCAGATCCGCCGAGCCGCCGAGCAGGTGCGGCACGTTCTTGGCGATGGCGTTGAGCACCTTGCCGGAGGATTCGCGGGTGGCCATGCCCTTGGCGTCGGCCGGGAAGACCGGGATGTCCCGGTCCCAGCCCTCGGGCAGGCCGCCCCGGTGCAGGGCGTCGATCTCGTCGGCCAGCGCCGGATCCGAAGCCTTGACCTCGGCCATGACCTTTTCCCAATCGGCGAAGAGCGCGGCACCGCGCGCGCCGATCCCGGCCTGGAAGTTCTCGCGCACCCCGTCCGGCACCAGGAACTGCGCGTCCTCCGGCCAGCCATAGGCGCGCTTGGCCCCCTTGACCTCGTCCTCGCCGAGGGCGTCCGAATGGGCCTTGGGGGTGTTCTGCTTCTTGGGGGCGCCGAAGCCGATGATCGAGTTGACGATGATCAGGGTCGGGCGGTCGCTGGATTGCAGGAAGGTCTCCAGGGCGCCCGCGATGGCCGGAACGTCGTTGGCGTCGGCCACCCGCAGCACCTGCCAGCCATAGGCGAGGAAGCGCGTCGCCACCTCCTCGGAGAAGGCGAGCTCGGTATGCCCCTCGATGGTGATGGTGTTGTTGTCGTAGATCCAGCACAGGTTCGACAGGCGCAGGTGCCCGGCGAGGGAGGCGGCCTCCGCGGCGACGCCCTCCATCAGGTCGCCGTCCGAGCAGATGGCGTAGACGTTGAAGTCGAACACCGGCAGGTCGGGCCGGTTCAGGGTCTCGCCGAGGAAGCGCCCGCCCATGGCCATGCCGACGGAATTCGCCACGCCCTGGCCGAGCGGCCCGGTGGTGGTCTCGACCCCGGTGGTGAAGTGGTATTCCGGGTGGCCCGGCGTCTTGCTGTCGAGCTGGCGGAAGTTCTTGATGTCCTCGATGGTGACCGCCGGCGCGTTGCCGCCGTCGGTCTGGGTGACGCCGGCCAGGTGCAGCAGGCCGTAGAGCAGCATCGAGGCATGGCCGGCCGAGAGCACGAAGCGGTCGCGGTTGGGCCAGTGCGGATGCGCCGGGTCGTAGCGCAGGTAGCGGTTCCACAGGGTGTAGGCCACGGGGGCGAGCGCCATCGGCGCGCCGGCATGGCCGGAATTCGCCTTCTGCACCGCGTCGATCGCCAGCGTGCGCAGGGTGTCGATGCTGAGCTTGTCGATCTCGCTCAGGCCCTCGCGCGGCTTCGTGTCGGCTCCGCTCATGTCTCGTCTTCCTCAGTCTCTCGGGACCGTCCGCATCCTGCGCGGAACCGGTCCGGGTTGGGGGAAACACGGCCGGAGGCCGGATCACCCACCGCGAACATCGTATCCGGGCCAGTCGCTAGAGCGCTTCCGGACCGCCTTGCAATCGCAAAACCGTTCGATTCCCCCGTTTTGACGCGCGCTCACTCGGAAACGGCTTGGCCTTCGGCACAGACGGCCTGGGGCCGGGCGGCCGCGGCGCGGGCGCCGGGCGTCACCGCCCCGGCCCCGCCGCTCCGATCGGTCCCCTCGGCGCCCTCGCCCCGTTCCCGGGCCGGACCGTTGGCACGGCTGTAGTTCAGGATCGTGTTCACCAGCGTGACATGGCTGAAGGCCTGCGGGAAGTTGCCCACGAGGCGCTTGGCCGTCACGTCATACTCCTCCGCGCACAGACCGAGATCGTTGCAGACGCCGATCAGCCGCTCGATCAGCGCATGGGCCTCCGCGCAGCGGCCGAGCCCGATCAGGTTGTCGGCGTACCAGAAGCTGCAGGGCAGGAAGGCGCCCTCGTCCCCCGGCAGGCCGTCCGTGGTCTGGTTCTCGGTGTCGTAGCGCAGCACGAAGCCGTCCCGCATCAGGGTCCGGCCGATGGCCTCCACGGTGCCGACCACCCGCGGATCCTCCTGGGGCAGGAAGCCCATATGGGCGATGAGCAGCAAGCTGGCATTGAGGCGGGTCGAACCGTAGGATTGCACGAAGCTGTTGAGCTTGGCGTCGAATCCCTTCTCGCAGACCTCCGCGTGGATCTGGTCGCGGATGGCGCGCCAGCGCTCCACCGGAGCCTCCCGCCGCTCGCCGCCATCCTCGACCGAGCGGATCGCCCGGTCGAAGGCGACCCAGGCCATGATCTTGGAATGGGTGAAGTGCCGGCGCCCGCCGCGCACCTCCCAGATGCCCTCGTCGGGCTGGCTCCACACCTTCTCCAGGTGGGTGAGCAGGGCGCCGCCCACGCGCCAGCCATCGGCATCGTCCCGCAGGCCGCGCTGGCGCGCCTGGTGGAGCGCGTCGAAGATCTCGCCGTAGACGTCGAGCTGGAACTGCTCCACGGCGGCGTTGCCGATCCGCACCGGCTTCGAGCCCTCGTAGCCGGGCAGCCAGTCGATCTCGATCTCGGGCAGCATGCGCTCGCCGGCGATGCCGTAGAGGATGTGCGCCTGCTCCGGATTGCCGGCCACCGCCCGCACCAGCCAGTCGCGCCAGGCGCGGGCCTCGTCGAGATAGCCGCCATCCATCAGCGCGATGAGCGTGAAGGTGGAATCGCGCAGCCAGCAGAACCGGTAATCCCAGTTGCGCACGCCGCCCAGATCCTCCGGCAGCGAGGTGGTGGGGGCGGCGACGATGCCGCCGGTGGGGTGGTAGATCAGCGCCTTCAGGGTCAGGAGCGAGCGCTGGAGGATCGCGTCCCAGGGCGTCCCGCGGGCGGCGCGACTCGACCAGTCGCGCCAGACCCGGTCGGTCTCGAACAGCGCCTTGCGGGGCTGGATCGGCGGCGGGTCGTCCTCGTGCGAGGGGCCGTAGCTCAGGGCGAAGGCGACGCTCTCGCCGGCCTTCACGGTGAAGTTCGACACCGTGGTCTGGCCCTTGCCGTGATGGGGGACCAGGGTGCGCAGGACCACCTTGTGCGGGCCGGAGATCGCCCGCAGGTCGCCGAGCTCGTTGTGCGACACCCAGGGCACCGCCAGCCCGTAATCGAACCGCACGGCGAGCTGCATCCGCATCGCCGTCTCCCCGCGCAGGCCCTCGACGATGCGCACGAGGTGCGAGCCGTCGCGGACCGGCATGTAATCGGTCACCCGGACCATCCCGGCGGCGGTCTCGTGGGTGGTCTCCAGGACGAGGCTGCCCCCCCGGTACCGCCACGAGGTGGCGGCGTCCTCGGCGGGGGCGATCTTCCAGAAGCCGTGATCCTCGGTTCCGAGCAGGGCGGCGAAGCAGGCGGAGGAATCGAAGCGGGGCCAGCACAGCCAGTCGATGCTGCCGTCGCGCCCCACCAGGGCGGCGGTGCGGCCGTCGCCGATCAGCGCGTAATCCTCGATCCGTCCCGCCATCCAGGCCCTCGTCTGGCTCACCCCGGATGCGGTGCCCGTGCGGCACCGCAACGCGATGGCGTTCACCTAGAGCGGTTTTGCCTCACGTGGACCCGCATCGCCTCAAGAAATATGGCCTCGAGAAAGATGCCCTCGCGAAACCGCGACCGGGGCCGCGCCTCAGCGCAGGCTTCCCACCAGATCGACCACCGCATCCCCGAGGGCGACGGCCTTGGCCCCGGCGGCGGCGCTCTGGACGCCGACGAAGTTCGCCGCCCGGCTGGCGATCCGCAGGGTCGGGGCGAAGGGGAGGGCGAGGGCGGGCAGCACGCCCTCGCCGACCTCGGGCGAGGCCGGTTCCGCCCCCGCGACGACGGGCACCGGCTCGGCCGGCCCCTGCTGGGCGCCCCTGGCCGGGGCCGGGCGGTTGCGCGCGGCGATCCGGGCAGCCGGGCGATGGGCCGGAATCGCGGCCTGAGACAGGGAGGTTTGGGGCAGGGAGGCTTGAGGCAGCCCGGCCGGGCGCGTCGCGGTCTCCACCGGCAGGGCGGCGGTGATCGGGAATTGCAGCGGGAAGGCGAGGGCGGCGGGCATGAAGGCCACCTCGGCCGGCGCTTCCGCCGCCGGGGCCATCATGGACGACATCCGCACGGCGGGGGCCTCCGGCGCGGCCGGCGCGGTGCGGGTGTCGGGGCAGAAGACCGAAGCGGCGGCCAAAACCACCGCCACCACCAGGGTGGGAAGCAGGGGCGGCGTCACGCCGGTGCTCGCAGCAGGCCCCAGCGTACCGGTCTCGGAACCACACTGGTTTCGCGCAAGCATCGGGATCACCTTCCCTGTCGGTTGAACCATGTCCGCCATAAGCAGGCCCGTTTGCGGCGGAACCTGGGCTGTTGCCTGTCTGGATGGTAAACTTATCCCCGTTCTCGCCGGTTTCGACAGGAGCCCCGAACCGGGCACGCTCCTTGCCACGCGGTCCGGTTGCCACCCCGTCCCGCGAAGCCTCCGTCCCCGAAACCCGAACCGCCATCCCCGGAACCGCCATCCCCGGAACCGCCATGCCGCCCGTCCCCCCTGCCGACCGGCCCTCGCATTGCACGGCGCCGAATCTTGCGGCGGGCCGGACCGCCGTGCCATCACCGCGCCGCGCATGCCCGCCCGCGCGGCCCTCCGAACCCCGATGACCGAGCCAACCCTCACCGTCGCCGTGATCGACCCGAGCCGGGCACGCGCGGCCATCCTCGAAGAAGGCCTCACGGCGGCGGGCTTCACCCGCGTCGTCGTCCTGCCCGACACCCCCGACCTCCAGGCACGCGTGGCCGCGCTGAACCCCGACGTGGTGGTGATCCACCTCGAGAGCCCGAGCCGGGACATCCTGGAACAGATGTCGGGCCTGTCGCGCCACGTGGAGCGCCCGGTGGCGATGTTCGTCGACCGCTCGGACGTGCCGATGATGCAGGCGGCGATGGATGCGGGCATCTCGGCCTACGTGGTGGATGGCCTGCAGCCGCAGCGCATCCGCTCGATCCTCGACGTGGCGATCCTGCGGTTCAACGCCTTCGCGCGGCTGCAGCGCGAACTCGTGGAGGCGCGCGGCGAACTCGCCGACCGCAAGCTGATCGAGCGGGCCAAGGGCATCCTGATGAGTGCCAAGGGCCTGCCCGAGGAGGAGGCCTACCGGCTGATGCGGCGCAAGGCGATGAACGAGAAGCGCAAGATCGCCGACATCGCCCGGGCCATCGTCACCGCGGCGGAGTTGCTCGGATGAGACACGGACCCCGATGAGACTCGCCCTCGGATACGTGCCGCTGGTCGATGCGGCCCCGCTCGTCGTGGCGGTGGAAGGCGGCTTCACCGCCCGCGAGGGGCTGGCGGTGGATCTCGTCTGCGCGCCGTCCTGGGCGACTCTGCGCGACAAGCTCGCGCTGGGCCATCTCGACGGGGCCCACATGCTGGCGCCGCTGGCCATCGCCAGCGCCCTGGGGATCAGCGGCCCGCAGACGCGCCTCGCCGTGCCGATGGCGCTCAACCTCAACGGCAACGCCGTCACCGTCTCGCTCCCGCTCTGGGCGGCCATGGCGCCCGAGGCCGGCGACGTGGAGACCGTCGCCCGCGCCTTCGCCCGGCTGGCGACGGAGCGGGCCGCCGCCGGCCGGCCGCTGACCTTCGGGACGGTGCACCCGTTCTCCAGCCACAGCTATCAGCTGCGCCTGTTCGCGGCGCGCGGCGGGCTCGACCTCGACCGGGCGGTGGAACTGGTGGTGATCCCGCCGCCGCAGATCGCCGAGGCCCTGCGCCACGGGCGGATCGACGGGTTCTGCGTCGGCAGCCCCTGGAACAGCGTCGCGGTGGCGGAGGGCTACGGGCGCATCGCCGCCTTCGGCAGCGCGATCCGGCCGGATTGCCCCGAGAAGGTGCTGGCCCTGCCCGACTACGCCCTGGCGGCGAGCGCGCCCCTGATCCGGGCGGTGCGGCGCGCCGGGGAGTGGTGCGCGGCCCCGGAGAACCGCCCGGAGCTCGCCCGCCTCCTCGCCGATCCGCGCCATCTCGGCGTCGATCCGGCCCTGATCCTCCGGGCGCTGGAGGGACGGGTGATCGTCGACCCGGACGGCACGCAGCAGCACGATGCCCGCTACGTCGTGTTCGGCGCCGGGGCCGGCCGGCCGGCCCCGGACCAGGCCGACTGGTTCCTCGATCAGATGGAGGCCGGCGGCCAGATCCGCGCCACCCCGGCCCAGCGCGTCGCGGCACGCGCCCTCTACCGGCCCGACCTCTACGACGCCGCGCTCCCCGCCTGAGCCCGGGCGATCGTCTGCATGCCACTCCGGCAATCTGCCTGCGGATTGTGCAGCGCGGCACCGGCACCGTCCGGCCCGATCGGTCTCCCCGCGCCG
>JAKONB010000399.1 GCA_022702195.1 Beijerinckiaceae bacterium
ATCCAGGACATCTTCCTCAACGAGACCGCCAAATACGCCCACGTCTTCCTGCCAGGCGCCTCGTTCCTGGAGAAGGACGGCACCTTCACCAATGCCGAGCGCCGCATCAGCCGGGTGCGCAAGGTGATGCCGCCGCTCTCCGGCGTCGGCGACTGGGAGGGCACCATGCTGCTCTCCAATGCCCTCGGTTACCCGATGAACTACAGCCACCCGTCCGAGATCATGGACGAGATCGCCTCGCTGACGCCGAGCTTCAAGGGCGTCAGCTTCGCCAAGATCGACGAACTCGGCTCAATCCAGTGGCCGTGCAACGACGACGCGCCGCGCGGCACGCCGATGATGCACGTAGACCGTTTCGTGCGCGGCTTGGGCAAGTTCATGATCACCGAATACGTGGCCACCGAGGAGCGCACCGGGCCGCGCTTCCCGCTGATCCTCACCACCGGCCGCATCCTGTCGCAGTACAATGTCGGCGCGCAGACCCGCCGCACGGAGAACTCGCGCTGGCACGAGGAGGACGTGCTGGAGATCCACCCGTTCGACGCCGAGGTGCGCGGCGTCGTGGACGGCGATCTCGTAGCCCTGGAGAGCCGCTCCGGCGACATCGCCCTCAAGGCGGTGGTCTCCGAGCGGATGCAGCCCGGCGTGGTCTACACCACCTTCCACCACGCCAAGACCGGCGCCAACGTCATCACCACCGATTACTCGGACTGGGCCACCAACTGCCCCGAGTACAAGGTGACGGCGGTGCAGGTGCGGCGCACCAACCGGCCTTCCGATTGGCAGGCGAAGTTCTATGAAGAGGACTTCTCCCTGACCCGAATCGCGACCCAGTTGAATGCAGCCGAATAACCAGAGCCTGGATGAACACGACGCGCCGGGGGAGACCTCCCGGCGCGTGCCCACCCTGGTCGTGGCCTATGACGACCCGGTGGCGCGGGCGGGGGACCGTCCGCTTGCCGTGGAGATGCCGGTCAACCTCGTCTATGGCAGCGTCCCCTACGCGGTGATGATGACGACGCCGGGCGATCTCGTGGATTTCGCCTACGGTTTCAGCCTGACCGAGGGGATCGTCGCGACCGCCGACGAGATCCGCTCGGCGCGGGTCGAGGACGGGGAGGGCGGTTTGCGCCTCGTCGTCGACCTCGTGCCCGGCCGGTTGCGGGAGCACCTCGCCCGCAAGCGGGCCATCAGCGGCCGCACCGGCTGCGGCGTCTGCGGCGTCGAGGATCTGGCCTCCCTGCCCAAGGCCGAGACCCAGGCGATCGGAGCCGGAACCGTGACCATTGCGGCGATCCAGCGGGCGCTCCTGGCGCTCGGGGACGCCCAGCTCCTCAACCGCGAGACGCGGGCGGTCCATGCCGCTGGCTGGGCCGATCTCGATGGGTCGTTGCGGGCGGTGCGCGAGGATGTCGGCCGGCACAACGCCCTCGACAAGCTCATCGGCGCGCTGATGCGCGAGGGGATCGACCCGGCCACCGGCTTCCTCGTCATCACCAGCCGCTGCTCGTTCGAGATGGTGGAGAAGGCGGCCAGTCTGGGGGCCTCGACCCTGGTGGCGATCTCGGCTCCGACCTCGCTCGCCATCGACCGCGCCCGCCTGCACGGCATGACCCTCTGCGCCATCGCCCGCTCCGACACCCTCACGGTCTTCGCGGGCCGCGAGCGCCTCGACCTCACGGCCTCCTAGGGGGGCCTCTCGTCCCGTCCTCGATCGCGAGTGTTTCGCCCATGTCCGCCCTGACCTCAGACCAGAAGCTGGTTCGCATGGCCAATCAGATCGCCACCTTCTTCCGGTCGTATCCGGAGGAAGAGGCGGTGGCCGGCATCCACAAGCACATCGTCGCCTTCTGGACGCCGAAGATGCGTCATTCCCTCGAAGCGTACGGTCCCACCGAGGGCAGCGGCCTCGATCCCCTGGCCGCCCGGGCGATCCGCGAGACGCCGGAGGCCGAGAGCCCGGTCCGCGCCGGGACCCGCGATCCGGCCAAGCAGGGCGCCGGGGCCAGCGACGCGGGCTGAGCACGACACTTTCGCGCATCCGTCAGGATTAAGCGCGCCTCTCCCGCGTGAAGGCGTGGCCCTTCCCGGCCCGCCTGGCCTAACCTGCGTCGGTGAACGGCCCGACCGATGGCCGGCACCGGGGAGAACGCATGACTCAGTCGATATCGAGCGCAAATCTCGCGCGGAGTGCCGCCGCACCGGGATTCCTGTCGCGCGAGCGGATCGTCGCCGGCCCCGGCTTCAATCGTTGGCTGGTCCCGCCGGCCGCCCTGGCCATCCATCTCTGCATCGGCATGGCCTACGGCCTGTCGGTCTTCTGGCTGCCGCTCTCGCGGGCGCTGAGCGTCGGCAGGCCGGTCCCGGCCACCTGCCCGGAGATGAGCGTGTGGACGGCCCTGGTCACCACCACCTGCGACTGGCGGGTGAGCGACCTCGTCATGGTGTTCTCCATCGGCATCGTGATGCTGGGCCTCTCGGCCGCCGTGTTCGGCGGCTGGCTGGAGCGGGCCGGGCCGCGCAAGGCCGGCATCGCGGCGTCCCTCTGCTGGGGCGGCGGCTTCCTCATTGGGGCGCTCGGCGTCTACGTCCATCAGCTCTGGCTGATCTGGCTCGGAATGGGGCTGATTGGCGGCATCGGCCTCGGGCTCGGCTATATCTCGCCGGTCTCCACCCTGGTGAAATGGTTCCCCGACCGGCGCGGCATGGCCACCGGCATGGCGATCATGGGTTTCGGTGGGGGCGCGATGATCGGCTCGCCCCTGGCCGATCTCCTCATCAATACGTTCAAGTCGCCCACCGGGGTCGGCGTCTGGCAGGCGCTCGCGGTGATGGGCGGGCTCTACGTCGTCGCGATGCTGTGCGGGTCCTTCGGCTACCGCGTCCCGCCGGCGGGCTGGCGCCCCGCCGGCTGGGTGCCGCCGGTCTCGAAGAACACCATGATCACCGCCGGCCACGTCCATCTCGACCGGGCACACAAGACCCCGCAATTCTGGCTGCTCTGGGCGATCCTCTGCCTCAACGTCTCGGCGGGAATCGGCGTGCTCGCGCTGGCCTCGCCGATGCTCCAGGAGATCTTCGGCGGCAAGCTGATCGGCCTGCCCGAGACCGGCTTCGCCCAGCTCGATGCCGGCCAGAAGGCGCAGATCGCCGCCATCGCGGCGGGGTTCGTCGGCTTGCTGTCCCTGTTCAACATCGTCGGCTGGTTTTTCTGGGCGTCGCTGTCGGACAAGATCGGCCGCAAGGTCACCTACGCGACCTTCTTCGCCCTCGGCTTCGTGCTCTATGCCGCCGCCCCCTGGGCGGCGACCATCGGTTCGCAGGCCCTGTTCGTGCTGTTCTTCTGCATCATCCTGTCGATGTATGGCGGCGGCTTCGCCACGATCCCGGCCTATCTGGCCGACGTGTTCGGCACTCAGTTCGTGGGCGCCATCCACGGGCGGCTGCTCACCGCCTGGTCCACCGCCGGCATCGTCGGGCCGTTCCTCGTCACCGGGATCCGGCAGGCGCAGGTGGATGCGGGCATCCAGGGCGCGCCGCTCTACACCCGGACCATGTACGTGCTGGCCGCCTTCCTGGCCGCCGGCTTCGTCGCCAACCTGCTGGTGCGGCCGCTCGCCAAACGCTGGTTCATGACCGAGGCGGAGGTCGCCGCCGCCAACGTCAAGGGTACCACCGCCACGGTGCCGGCCGCCGGCTCCTACGGCATCGGCCGCGGCGGTGTCAGCCCGCTGGCCGCCCTGGCCTGGGTCGCGGTGGGCGTGCCGATCGCCTGGGGCATCTGGATCACCGTCGCGAAGGCGTTGATCTTGTTCCGGTGACACGTCGATCCGTCCCATACCGGGCCGGATCACTCCTTGGCGGGTTCGTCCTTGGGGCTGGTGCCGGGGACGACGGTCGCGCCGCCGATCACCCGCACGCTCCGCTTCGCGTCGGCGGGCGGGTCCTTCCAGTCCTTGGAGGTGGACTTCTCCGGCGGAGGCGGCTGGATGGCGGCCGGGGTCGGTGCGGGCACGGGGCTCGCCTTCGGGGCTTCGAGGGCGGCCGAAGCCGGAGCGTTCGCCGGTCGCGCCGCGATGGCCGGCGGGACGTCGGACAGCTTGGGCGATTCGTTCGCCGCGCGCGGTGCGGCGGCCTTGGGGGGCGCCAACCGCACCACCTTGCGCGGGGCCTCCGTACGCCCTCTCGCATCCGGGTTCAGACCCAGCGGATTCCGGTCGGGGGCCTCGCTGCGGCCGACGGGGGACGGGTCGAGGACCGGGCGGCGCGCGAGCGTGCCGGGCACCGACGGGATGTCGGCGGGGGGCACGATGCGCTCCGCTTCGCGAATCGGGCGACGCGACCCCTCGTCCTCCTCGGTCCAGCCATAGCCGGGGGCGGGGCGGGCAACACGGGCGATTGGCCGGTCGAGGCGTTCGCGGCCCAGGATCGCGCCGTCGCGCGCATCGACGAAGAGACGAACGCGGTCACCGTAGGGACCGGACGCCTCCACCACGTAGGCCCTGCCATCGAAGCGGGGCCGCGTGATCTCTGTGAATCCCCGGTCGTTCAGGCGCCACACCACCGCCCGGGGCGGCAGAATCACCTCCGGCTCGTCGAGATATTGCGCCCGCGCCGGCAGCGCGCCGAGCGTCGCCAACAAGCAGCTGCCCACCAGAAGGGCTTTGCGGGGGAAAGATGGGCGCACGGGCGCCCTGCGGCTCGAGTTCATGCGACCTCGTGAATGTCGTCCTGCGACAATCCGGAGGCCCGCTGTTGGCGCGGGTCCTCCGGTCATCGTGGGCTGGGTCGGTCCTCGCACGCAACGCCCGGATCGAACCATCCGACCGCAAGGTCCCCGCCCGCATGCCGCTTGTGCTCGGCCCGCCCTATAGAGCGGCGGATTGGG
>JAKONB010000402.1 GCA_022702195.1 Beijerinckiaceae bacterium
CCCTCTAGAACACCTGTCGTGATCCGAGGATCACGGCAGGTGTTCTAGAGGGCCGGGGTTTCCCCGGTCCTTCCACGTCTCGTCCGGTTGACGGCGCTCCGGCAGGGATGAACGACGACACGGCCTCGATCCCGGCGCTGGCCGCATCAGCGGACCATGCCCCAGCGCCGCACCGTCACCCGCTCGATGCTCGCGAACACCCCGTTCTCGACGACGAGGCCGATGCCGATGACCAGGAGCAGACCGGCGAAGACGCGGTCGGTGTAGAGCTCGTTCCGGTTCTGGAAGATGTACCAGCCCAGCCCCCCCTTGCCCGAGGCCGCACCGAAGACGAGTTCGGCCGCGATCAGGGTGCGCCAGGCGAAGGCCCAGCCGATCTTGAGCCCCGAGAGGATCGCCGGCAATGCGGCCGGGATCAGGATCCGCCGGACGTAAGGCAGTCCCTTCAGACCGTAATTGCGCCCGGCCATCCGCAACGTCTCGGGCACGCCCTGGAATCCCGCATAGGTGTTGAGCGCCATCGGCCACAGCACCGCATGGATCAGCACGAAAACGAGGCTCCCGGAGCCGAGGCCGAACCAGAGCAGCGCCAGGGGCAGAAGCGCGATCGCCGGCAGCGGATTGAACATCGCCGTCAGCGTCGAGAGCAGGTCACGGCCGAACTGGGTCGAGACCGCCAGCGTCGTCAGGAGGAAGGCCAGCACGATTCCGACCACGTACCCCTGGGCCAGGATGACGAGGGAGATCCGGACCCGCTCCAGCAACTCGCCGCTGGCCAAGCCATCCACCAGGGCCGACACGGTGGCGAGGAAGCCGGGCAGCAGAAGGTCGTTGTCCTTCCAGCGGGCGAGCCCCTCCCA
Organism: Beijerinckiaceae bacterium; assembly: GCA_022702195.1. Lineage (GTDB taxonomy): Bacteria > Pseudomonadota > Alphaproteobacteria > Rhizobiales > Beijerinckiaceae > Methylobacterium. Next base: position 861 of record JAKONB010000402.1, read on the forward strand.
GAGCAGGGCGAGGGCTGCCAGGATCAGGCCCTTGCGCAGCCAGCCCTGCTGCCAGAGCCGGGTCGGGAGCGGCAGGATGCGCTCGACCGGGACATCCGTGAAGGGGGCCAGGACGCGATCGTATTCCGGACGGATCGGAGGCAGGACGCGTGGGTTCGTCACGGGCCGGCCCTCGCTGGGGTGGGATCGGTGTCGAACAGCCGGTCGTGCAGGCGTTGGACCGCCGCCTGGAAATCGCGGCTCCCGATGCTCGTCAGGTCGAAAGCGTGGCTGTTGACCTCGCTGCGGACCCGTCCGGGATGGGGCGAGAGCAGAGCCACCCGGTTGCCGACCACCAGGGCCTCCTCGATGGAGTGGGTGACGAACAGCAGCGTGAAGCGGACCTCGTCCCAGAGAGCCAGCAACTCCTCCTGCATCTTGCGGCGGGTGAGCGCGTCCAGCGCCGCGAAGGGCTCGTCCATCAGCAGCATCTTCGGCTGGGTGGCGAGCGCCCGGGCGATGGCGACGCGCTGTTTCATGCCGCCGGAGAGCTGGTGCGGGTAGCTGTCGGCGAATTGCGAGAGGCCGACCTTGTCGATGTAGTGCCGCGCCCGCGCCTCCGCCTCCCGCCGCCCGACGATCCCGGTCGCCCGCAGCGGGAAGGCGACGTTCTGGGCCACCGTCTTCCACGGGGGCAACTGGTCGAATTCCTGGAACACGACGATGCGGTCCGGCCCCGGCTCCGTCACCGGGACGCCGCCGAGGCGGATCTCGCCCTCCACCGGCCGATGGAATCCGGCCACCGCCTTGAGCAGGGTGGACTTGCCACAGCCGGAGGGGCCGAGCAGGACGAAGCGGTCGGCCGCGTGGACGTCGAAATCGACGCGGTGCGTGGCGCGGACCACGCGCTCCGGCGTGCGGTATTCCAGGCTGACGCCCCGGACGCTCAGGAGCGGGGATGCCGCGTCCACCGGCACCGGCGGCGCTGCCATTGCCTCCGCCCGCCCGCCGAAGAACGCGGCCCTCGGCTTCGGATCCCGCGCAGCGAAAGCCGCGCGTGTGGCGACCAGAGTCATGCGCGCATCCGCTCAGCTGCCCGCGGCCACGCGCGGATTGACGAAGAAGTAATCCGTGAGCGTCTTGGGCGCGGTCTTGATGGCGCCGACCCGGTGCATGAACTGGCCGAGCCCGAGGGTGTTCTGCGGCGCGATCTTGAAGGAAACTTCGGGATTCGTGATCACCTTGAGCAGCAGGTCGCGATCGATTCTGCTGGTGTTCGCCTTGATGTAGATGTCCGCCGCCTTCTCCGGATCGGCCGTGATGAACCGCGCCGCCTCGTCGAGCGCATCGACGAAGGCCGCGTAGGTCTTGGGGCTGTCCCTGTAGAACCCCTCCGTGGCGTAGAGCACGGTGGAGGAGGCCGGGCCGCCCTGCACGTCGTAGGAATTCAGGACGATGTGCGCGTTGGGGTTCCCGGCCAGTTCCTGCTCCTGGAACGGCGGGTTGCCGAAATGGCCGGTCACTTCGGTGCCGCCCTTGACGATGGCCGCCGTGGCCTCCGGATGCGGGAGGGCGACGCTGATCGTGTCGAGCCTGGCGAAGTTCTTGTCGCCCCAGAGCTTGGCCGAGGCCCATTGCAGGATGCGCGACTGGACCGAGACGCCGACGGCCGGCACCGCGATCCGATCCGCCTCGGTGAAGTCCGCGAGAGTCTTCACCGCGGGGCGGTTGCTGACGAGGTAGTAGGGAAAGTTGCCGAGCGAAGCGACGCCCTTCACGTTCTGCCGTCCGCGCGTCCGGTCCCAGAGCGTGAACAGGGGGCCGACCCCGGCACCGGCCACCTCGATATTGCCCGACAGCAGCGCGTCGTTGACGGCCGAGCCGCCCGAGAGCTGCACGTAGTCCACCTTGATGTCGAGACCGGCCGCCTTGCCGTGCTTCTCGATCAGCTTCTGATCCTCGGCCACGTTCAGCAGCAGGTAGACGACGCCGAACTGCTTGGCGATGCGCAGCTGGCCCTCCGCCGCCGCGACCGGCCCCGCGAGGATTCCGGCGAGGGCGGCGCCTCCGAGGAAGAGGGCGGCCTGCCTGCGCGAAAGCCATGTGCCAAGCCATGTGCGTCGCGTGCCCGTCATGTCGCTCCTCGATCCTGCGGCCCGCCAGAAAAAGGCGGTGTAAAACCTCGTTTTATTCTTGCTGGTCAGTCTATTTCTGTCAACAAGAAGGTTGTTTCCAAAAACAAACCGCCAATAGGCAGCGGATCTACTATCAAAAGGATGGAGGGACGATGGTTCTCCCGACCCGCCGCGTGAAAGCCTCGGCTTCCTCGGCGGCCGTGCCGGCAGAACCGGCGTCGCCGCCGGTTCGCCCCACGGCCGGATCCCGCCTCACGGATGCTTGTGGATGGGGTCGACCCAATGGACCGTCTCCGGGCGTTCGACCGGGTCGACATCGGTGATGTTGACCACCACCGCCTCGTTGTCGGAGCGCACCAGCACGCATTGCAGGGGTTCGTCGGGGGAGGCGTTGATCTCCTGGTGCGGCACGTAGGGCGGCACGAAGATGAAGTCGCCGGGGCCGGCCTCGGCGACGTATTCGAGCCGGTCGCCCCAACGCATCCGGGCGCGGCCCGAGAGCACGAAGATCACGCTCTCCAGGGCGCCGTGATGATGCACGCCGGTCTTGGCGTCGGGCTCGATCGCCACGGTGCCGGCCCAGATCTTCTGCGCGCCGACGCGGGCATGGTTGATCGCCGCCTGCCGGAACATGCCCGGGGTCTGGGCGGTGTTGGCGTCGAGCTTGTCGCCGGGGATCACCCGGATGCCGTCGTGCTTCCAGCGGGCCGCCCCGTCGCCTGCAACCGGCGTTGCAGTCTCGTGCGGCGTTTCATGGTCGTGCGGATGTTCGTGGTCGTGCGGAGTTTCATGGTCGGGATCGTGCATCGCTCGCATCCTGTTCGTCGGCCGCTCACCGCACCGCGGCGGGTTGGGAGAGGCCCGTCTCGAAGATCGCGTCGGCCTTCGGCGCGCGTGCCTTCGGGATCAGTCCCGCCCGCACGTAGAGGTCGATATTGGCCTGCTCGTCGGCAATCACCGCCCGGTCGATCGGAACATGGCGATACTGCGCTCGGCCGAACCAGCGCAGAGGCACGGCCTCCGGCAGGCCGATGAGCTTCGACCAGACCGTCGCGTAGGGGGCGGGGTCGGTGAGCGCCCAGGCCCGCGCCCTGGCGAGCCGCTCGCCGAAATCGGCGAGCAGGGCGCGCTTGTCCCTGAGGGCCGCGTGACTCGCCACCGCGAAGCTGAGCCCCGGCGTGATGCCGTTGCCGTCGCGCAGGACCCGCACCAACCCGGCGAGTTCGGCGGTGGAGGTGTAGGGTTCCCAGGTCGCCCAGGCATCGACGCTGCCCGAGGCCAGGGCGATCTTGGCGTCGGCCGGCGGCAGGAAATTCAGCGTCACGCTGTCGGCGGGCATCCCGGCCTCCTCAAGGGCGGCCAGTACCACCTGATGACCGATCGAACCCCGGTTCGTCGCGATACGCTTGCCCTTGAGGTCGGCGACCGTGCGGATCGGCGAATCCTTCGCCACCAGGATCGCGAGACCGTCCTGCCGGTTCCGGAAGGCCAGGAAGGCTTTGACCGGCACGCCCGCGGCGGCGGCGAAGGTGAAGGGCGCGTCCCCCACGCCACCGGCATCGATCGCACCCGCGTTCAACGCTTCGAGCAGGGGGGCGGCGGCCGGGAACTCGCTCCAGGCGAGGGTATAGGGCAGATCGCCGAGGACGCCGGCGGCCTCCATCAGGGCGCGGGCATTGCCGCGCTGGTCGCCGACCCGGAGGACGTCCTCGGCCCGCGCCGGGACGAGGATGCCGAGAAGCGCCAGCATAGTAAGGAGCGCGCGCATCAGGCAGCTTTCGTGGTGGCGGCGCGGCGGGCGAGCTGCGCCCGGAACGCCGGGAGCAGCGCGCGGCCATACTGGATCGCGTCCTCCAGCGGGTCGAAGCCGCGGATCAGGAAGGTCCGCACGCCGAGGTCGTGATAATCGAGCAGGGCTTCGGCGACCTGATCCGGCGTGCCCACCAGGGCGGTGGAGTTGCCGGCCGCCCCCGTCTCGGCGGCGATCGCGGTGTAAAGGCGCTTGTCGAGGCGGGTGCCGCTGGCGGCGGCGGCGAGGAGCCGTCGCGCGCCCTCGTTCGGCGGAGTGGCGGCGGGGCCGAGCCCCTTGGCCGCGCGCACCGCCCGGGTCCGGGCGAGGATCGCCTCAGCCCGCGCCCAGGCCGCGTCCTCGGTATCGGCGAGGATCGGCCGGAACGACAGGCTGAACCGGGGCTCGCGGCCATAGGGAGAAGCCGCCGCGCGGACCCTGGCGATCAGGTCGCGAACCTGATCCAGCGTCTCGCCCCAGAGGGCGTAGGTATCGGCGTGGCGCCCAGCCACCTCGAGGGCGGCGGGCGACGCGCCGCCGAAGAACACCGGGATGCCGGTCGCGTCCACCGGCTTCACCTCCGAAAACCCCTGCTCAACCTGATAGAAGGTGCCGGCGTAGTCGAACGGCGTGTCCGAGGTCCAGGACAGGCGGGCGATGTCGAGAAATTCACGCGTCCGCGCATAGCGCGCGTCCTTGGTCAGGTGATCGCCGTCGCGGGCCAGATCCCGGTCGTCGCCACCGCTGATCGCGTGGAGCGCGATGCGCCCGCCGGTGAGCTGGTCCAGGCTCGCGAATTGCCGCGCCGCCACCGTCGGGGCGGTGAACCCGGTGCGGTGGGCGATCATCAGGCCGATCCGCTGCGTCACCGCCGCGATCCGAGCAGCGATCAGCAGAGGGTCCGGTGCCGTCGCATAGGCGGCGACGAGGACACGATCGAAGCCGCCAGCTTCGTGCGCCCGGGCGAGACGATCCAGGTAGTCGCGGTCGATCGCCGAACCTTCCGCCGGATGGATCTCGGAGGTAAGGCGCGGCGCCACGAAGCCGATGAATTCGACCGTGTCGGCAGGGAGGTGGCTCATGGGAATCTCCTGATCTCGCGCTCGCTCAGACACCGAGGGCGGTGCGACCCGCGGCCGTGCGCACCGCGTCCCCCTGCGGCCAGTGGATGCGCGCGCAGAGCACGTCGCGCAGGTACCGCTCCAGCGGATTGCTGCGCGTGAGGCCTGGATTGCCGGACAGTTCGACGGCCCGCTGGACCAAGGCGACGGCGTTCTCGGTGACGGTGATCTTGAGGAAGCCCGCGTCGCGCGGGGTGGGCAAGCGCCCGGCATCGACCTCCGCGGCGATGCCGGCGATCAGCCGGGCGTTCACCGCGAGCAGGCGCTCGTTCTCGCCAATCGCCTCCTGGAAGCGCGGGAGCGTCGCCAGCGGCGCCCCGAGGCTGCCGGGCTTGCGCTCGGAGACGAAGCGGATGAGCCACGCCTGCGCGGCCCGCGCGACGCCCTCATAGAGCGCGGCCAGCAAGGTGCAGCTCCAGGCCTGCTGGAGCGGATCGGGCTTGCGCCAATCGTCCGGCGCCCGCAGGTCGACGGCGTGGTCGGCCGGGACGGCGACGTCGTCCAGCAGGACATCGTGGCTGCCGCTCGCCCGCAGGCCGAGATGGTCCCAGGTTTCCACGATCCGCAGGCCGGGGGAGCCCAGCGGCACGAGAAAGTTGCCGATGCGCGGCTCGGCCTCGTCGGTGCGGGCGAAGACCAGCCCGTAGGTCAGCGCCGGGGAGCCGGTGGCGTAGATCTTCCGCCCGGTGATCCGCCAGCCCGCCTCGGAGCACCGAGCCACCGTCTCCGGCATGCCGCCGCGGGCCGGGGTGCCGAGGTCCGGCTCGACCCGCAATGCATTGATGAGCGCTCCGCGCTCCGTCGCCGCACGGCCGACCGCGTCGGCAATGTCCCGCGGCCAGGCGGCATGGGTGTGGATCAGGCCGTGCTGCAGGAACTGCATGGCGAGGACGAGCGCGGTGGCCGGATCGCCTTCGGCGATGATCCGGACAACTTCGGCCGCACGGGAGAGACCGGCGGCGGCTCCTCCGAGCCGGCGCGGCACGGCCAGACCCAGCACGCCCGCTTCGCGCAGGGCCGCGATGTTCTCGTGGGAGAAGCGGCCGGTGCGGTCATACTCCGACGCTCGGCCCGCGAAGGCGCGGGCGAGGGCCGAAACGGTTTCGGTCGGGGAGACGGGGGCGTTCATCCGGGGCGGGCGATCCAGGCAAAGGCCGCGTCCCATCCGGAGCGGACGAGAGCGACGACAGTCGTAGAAAGTCCTGCCGGGGCGCCACGAAGTCAACGAAACGGTATTCTTAATCCAGAACCGATCCGAGAAAGACGGTCTCCCATTCAGGGGGCGACCGAAGAATGATTGCTTTAATTTGCTGGGGGAAACCGTGTGCGGCGAAGCCGATCCGATAAGGGCGGCCGGGCATCGCGAGGCGGATCCAAAGGCAGGCCGACTCAGGATCGGCGTTCGAACGCCCCATATTGTCTCCGATCCGCCGGAGGGATGGCCGAGGCGTGGTTCCTCGGCTCGACGATCCCGAGCTTCTCCGCCGCCGCTCAGGAATAGGATGATCGCCACGTAGAGGCGCCATAATTCAAAATACCATTCTGTTGTAAGCTGCCCCCCACGTCACTTACGATCGCGAACAGCTTTAAAAATCCGTCACGTCGCACCACGCGACGGCGACCTCATCTGTTCAGCGCCCCAACATGACTGATCTCAACGCGTATCTCGCGCAGAAACGAACGGCTCTCGACCGGCGTCGGGAGCGCATCGGGCGCGGCGAGGTTGGCCCGGTGGCACTCAAAGCCGAGGCGACGGTGGAGGGGCGCAGCGGCGTGCGGCGCATCCGCATCCGGGACCACGCGGTGATCAGCGACAGCCTGCCCGATTTCGCCGGTTACGACCTCGGACCGGGCTCGCCCGAATTGCAGCTCGGCGTCCTCGGCTCCTGCCTCGCCCATTCCTTCCTGATCCAGGCGGCGGCCCTGGGCGTCCCGCTCGACTCCGTCACGGTGGAGTTGACGGCGACCTTCGATCCACGCTCCGGGGAGGCCGGGTACGAGGATGTACCGGTCCCGCCCCACGACCTCGCCTACACGGTCGGCCTTGCCTCGAGCGCGAGCGAGGCCGAACTCGATGCGCTGCATGCCCGGGTAGACCGCGCCTGCCCGATCCTGAACCTGTTGCGGGGGCCGCAAGCCATCCGGGGCCGGATCGTGCGCATCGCCGCCTGATCCCATCGCCCTGCACCTGCCGAGATGGGTCCCGCGCGGCCCAGGAGACGACCATGCCCGAGACCGAACTGCATCCGTCCCACCCAGACGCCACCCTGTCGCGCCGCCGCCTCCTGCGGGCGGGGATGAGCGCCGCGGCGGCCTTGCCCCTCGGCTTCGTGACGAGCACCGGCCGCGCCTGGGGGCCGGGACCCGGAACGCCGTTCGATCCCGGCCCGCTCTGCAGACCGACCGCCGCCGAGGCAGCCACCGGCCCGTTGCGGCCGATCAAGCTCGCTTGGAACGCCAACGCCATCTGCACGGCCGCCGCTCCCGTAGCCAAGGAGCGCGGGATCTTCGCCCGGCACGGGCTCGACGTGGATTTCGTGAATTTTGGCGGCTCCACCGAGGTGCTGCTGGAGGCGATCGCCACCGGCAAGGCGGATGCCGGCATCGGCATGGCCCTGCGCTGGCTGAAACCGATGGAGCAGGGCTTCGACGTGAAGATCACCGCCGGCCTGCATGGCGGATGCCTGCGGCTCCTCGGGGCGAAATCCGCCAACGTCACCGACATCGCGTCCCTGAAGGGCAAGACGATCGCCATCAGCGACCATGCGAGCCCTGCCAAGAACTTCTTTGGCCTGCTGCTGGCCGATGCGGGCCTCGATCCCGAGCGCGATGTCGAGTGGCGGCCCTACCCGGCGGACCTCCTCAACCTCGCGGTGGAGAAGGGTGAGGCTCAGGCGCTGGCGGATTCGGACCCGCGCACCTGGATCTGGCTCAAGGATCCGCGGCTCACCGAAGTCGCCACCAACCTGTCCGGCATCTACGCCACGCGCTCCTGCTGCGTGGTGGCTGTGCGCGGCTCCCTCATCCGCAACGACCGGGCCGTGGCCGGCGCCCTGACGCGGGCCGTTCTGGAGGGCGGACACCGCGTCCAGGACGATCCGACGGACGCGGCGGCGATCTTTGGCAATTACGGCGGCAAGGGTTCGGTGGAGGATCTCGCCGCCATGCTGTGCAGCCAGACCCACCAGCACCGCCCCGTCGGAGCCGACCTGAAGCAGGAACTCGTCCTCTACGGCGACGAGCTGAAGCGGGTGAACGTACTGCGCCGAACCACCGACACGGCGAAGTTCGCCGAGCGCATCTATGCCGACGTGCTGAGCTGAGGAACACCATGTCCGGCAGCCTCGCGGGCACGCTCCGCCACGATTCCACCCGCGCCCGCTCCGGCACATCCCCCGGCTGGCTGTCGCGGATCCGCTGGGGTGGCCTCCTCGTCGGGGCCGTCTGGCTGGCCTTGGCCGCCGTGACCCTGCACCTGCCAGAGGATGGCGACTTTCCCTACACGACGGATTTCGCCATCGGTACCGCCCTTATCGGGGGGCTGCTCGCCGTCGCGCTTCCCCTTTCGGCGTCGCTGGGGCGCTTCGGGGGACGCTTGTCCGACCGGGGGCCATGGCTCGCAGTGCTGGGCCTCGGCCTCATCGTCTGGGAGCTTGTGACCGCCAAGTTCGCACTCCTGCCGATGCCATTCTTCCCGCCGCCGCAGGCCATCGTCGAAGTGTTCTTCGAGGATTGGCCCAAGCTCGGCGGCAGCACGGTCAATTCGCTGGTCCTGCTCGCTGGAGGCTACCTCATCGGCGCGGGAATCGGCTTCGTCCTCGGCATCGCCATCGGCTGGTCGCGGAGTGTCGGCTACTGGGCGCATCCGGTCCTACGCCTCGTCGGGCCGCTGCCGGCTACCGCCTGGCTGCCCATCGCCTTCTTCGTATTCCCCTCGTCCTGGTCCGCCAGCACCTTCCTGGTGGCCCTGGCTACCGGGTTTCCGGTCACGGTGCTGACTTGGTCCGGGGTCGCGGGTGCCAACAAGGCTTATTACGATGTCGCCCGCACGCTTGGGGCGTCGCAAACCTTCCTAATCCGCAAGGTCGCGATCCCGGCGGCCCTGCCGCATGTCTTCGTCGGGCTGTTCATGGGGCTGGGCGGCTCCTTCGCCGTGCTGGTGGTGGCCGAGATGCTCGGGGTAAAGTCGGGCCTCGGCTGGTACTTGCAATGGGCGCAGGGATGGGCCGCCTACGCCAACATGTATGCGGCGCTCATCGTCATGGCGCTGATGTGTTCGGGGCTGATCACCGTGCTGTTCCGACTGCGTGACCGCCTGCTCGCTTGGCAGAAGGGCCTCGTGCAATGGTAGGCGTGCTCGCTCGTCCCCATGGGCCGGAAGCGGCCACCGCCACGGGCGCCCGGCTGACGGTGGTGGATGTGTCCCACGCCTTCGACCTTCGCGGTGCGCGCCTGCCCGTGCTCGAGCACGTTGACCTCGCAGTGGCACCGGGCGAGTTCGTCGCCCTGCTCGGCCCTTCGGGCTGCGGGAAATCCACCTTGTTGCGCCTCATCGCCGGGTTGGAACCACCGGATTCCGGAACCCTCACCGTCGATGGAAGCCCGATCATCGGGCCGGACCCGAGCCGCCTCCTCGTGTTCCAGGACCCGACCCTCTATCCCTGGCGCACCGTACGGGGGAACGTCGCCCTGGGCCTGGAGGCGCGGGGCCTGCTCAAGGCGCAAGGAGCACGCATCGACGAAGCGCTGCGCCTCGTCGGGCTGGCCGATTTCGCCGACGCCTACCCGCACCAGCTCTCCGGCGGCATGGCCCAGCGCACGGCGGTCGCCCGGGCGCTGGTGAACGAGCCACGCTTGCTACTGCTGGACGAACCCCTGGGCAAGCTCGACGCCCTGACGCGGCTGGCCATGCAGGGCGAGCTGGTCCGCCTCTGGCAGAAGAAGGGGTTTTCGGCCCTCCTGGTGACCCACGATGTCGAGGAGGCTCTGGTCCTGGCGGCTCGCGTCATCGTGCTGAGCGACCGCCCGTCCCGAATCCGGGCGGAGATCGTCAACGAGGCCCCCTATCCACGCCATCGCGACGATCCGAACCTCGTGCGCCTGCGCCGCGAGGTGCTGGAAATCTTGGGTCATGTCGCCTGAACCCACCGCCCCATCCGGCGACGACCGTCCCTCCGCGACGACCCCATTCGACGATGTCCGTCGCGCCCTGCCCTTCGGCGTACCGCGATCTCCGAGCGCGAACGAGATCTATGCGGTGAACGTCGATCTCCTATATCTCGGTGACGTCCTGCCTGGAGAGGCCGGACTCGATGCCCGGCTGGCCATGCCGAATCGGGATGGATCACCGGCGATCCCCGCCCCGACCTCCCGGCCACCGCGCGCCGAGCATGCGTCCTCGTTCCTCCACCGATCCCGGATCGGCGCCAACCCATCCCGCCCCCTCTCAAGGCACCTCTCCGCATGCTCCGTTCCCTCCGGTCTGCTCTCGCCGCTGCCGTGGCGCTCATCTCCATCGGCACCGTCCTGAATGCCGAGGCGGCCGACACGAAAACCCTGCGGATCGGCTACCAGCGCTCCTCGACTCTGATCGCGCTGCTGCGCCAGGATTCCGCCCTGGAGACCAGCTTGAAACCGCTTGGCGTCACCGTGTCCTGGCATGAGTTCACCAGCGGCCTTCCGATCATGGAAGCCCTCAATGCCGGGCAGATCGACGTGTCGGCCGATGTGGCCGACACGGTCCCGATCTTCGCGCAGGCGGCGGGGGCGAAGATCAGCTACATCGCGCAAGAGGCGCCCTCGCCGGAAGCCCAAGCGATCCTGGTGCCGGCCGACTCAGTCCTCACATCCGTGGCCGAGCTGAAGGGCCGGCGGGTGGCGGTGACCAAGGGCGCGGGCAGCCACTACCTGTTGCTGGCTGCGCTCACGGAGGGCGGCCTGTCGTTCAAGGCGATCACCCCCGCTTATCTCACGCCGGCCGATGGCCGGGCGGCTCTGGCGAGCGGCGGGGCCGATGCCTGGGTCGCGTGGGATCCCTTCCTCTCCGCAGCGCGCCAGCAATCGGGAGCCCGTGTGTTGCGCGACGGGACCGGTCTCTCGCTCTACAAACGCTACTACCTCGCCTCAGACGACTATGTGGCCAAGCAAGGTGACGTGCTGACCGTGCTGTTCGGCAAGCTCGCCGAGACCGGCGCCTGGGTGAAGGCCGAGCCGGAGGCCGCCGCCGCCCGCCTGTCGCCCGTCTGGAAGATCGACGCCGACGTGATCGTGCGTGCCAATGCGCGCCGCAGCTACCGGGTCGAGCCCGTCACCCGGGCCGGGCTAAGCGAGCAGCAGAAGATTGCCGACGCGTTTCGGGGCGAGGGCCTGCTGCCCCGTGCGGTGGATGCTTCGGCCCTCGGGATCTGGCAGCCGCCAGCCCGCTAACCGGGCGGGACCGATCCCCCGGCAACGGACGGAGCACGGCCCCGGTGATGGCGCCAGCGCGGGGCGTTCCCGATCCGCACCGAACCCGGCAAGGCTCACGCTACCCATCGTCGCCTGGAGAAGGCGAGAGAGCGGCCAGGAACGGCCCAGCCGAGATCTCCGCCGCGCGCTCGATCGCGCGGTACTGGGCGACGACATTGGCGCCGAACGGAGACAGCTGGGCGCCCCCGCCGGCCTTGCCGCCGATCCGGACGACCACGACGGGTCGTCCGAAGCCCGTGCTCATCGTCTCGACCAGCATCCACGCCCGGCGATACGACATGCCGAGCGCCCGACCCGCCGCCGAGATCGAGCCATGCTCTGCGATCATCTCGAGCAGCCGCACCTTTCCGGGACCGAGCCGATGGCCGGGACCGAAATCGATGCGGATACTCAAGCGTTCCATCGCATCCTCCCGCGCATCCGCGACCTGGATCAGGATCGTTCCCCCGCGCTTGTCACACCTTCCGGAACCAAGGAGGGGCCGCCCCTCATGCGAGGCGGCGGGGGCGACGGTCGAGCCATTCCATCCGTCCCTGTGGGCCTTACATGAGAACGGTCAGGGCGTCGCCGGCCACCGCCGTGGCACTTGGATGGCGACGACACCGGCGGGATCAGCCTGTCCTCCGGCCGAGGGGACGCAGGGTCGTTGCCCGCGCTGATGGACCGGGATGGGAAAGAGTGACGATGGTCAGCTGGCGCGATACGCCACAGGGATATGGCCGGATCAGCCGCGGCTTCCATTGGCTGATGGCGGCGCTCTTCGCGTGGCAGTTCGCGGGAGCATTGCTCTACGTCGGCACGGGCGATACGGCGCTCACGCGTTTCGTCGGCGCGAGCCATTTCTCCCTGGGCTTCACCCTCTTCGTCCTCGTGCTGTTGCGCGGGGCCTGGGCCTTGGCGAATTTGAGACGACGCCCCCCGCATCCAGGCCGCATCGGCCGCGCGGCAGCGTTGGGCCATGCCCTGATCTATGCCGTGATGATCGTCCAACCGGGGATTGCCCTGCTGCGCCAGTACGGGTCGGGCAAGCCCTTCTCGCCCTATGGCATCCCCCTCATGCCTGCGCGGGACTACAAGATCGAGTGGATGATGGTCCCGGCCGATTGGCTGCATTATTGGCTGGGTTTCGCCTTCCTGGCGGTGGTGCTCGGGCACGTGTCCATGGCCGTGCTCCACCGGGTGCTGTGGAAGGAGGACGTGCTGGCGCGCATGACCTGACACGCGCCGGCCATCAAGCGCCGCACCCGAAGTCGGCGGGGCGACAGCTGCCCCCATGGGCAGGCCGATGGGATTACGCTACCACCCAGCCGGTGCGGCCTGCGGTCCCGACGGGGTACGACCGGCACCGCCGAAAGGCCGCATGGCCCGGCGGGACGCTGTCCCACCTGGGCGACGGCCCGTTCTTCGAGACGCGACGGACCCCATGCTGAAGGCTTTCCTGGCCTATTACCGGCCGCACCGGACGTTGTTCTTGGTCGATTTCGGCTGCGCCGTGCTGTCGGGCCTGCTCGAACTCGGCTTCCCCATGGCGGTGAAGACCTTCGTCGACGTGCTGCTGCCGCGCCAGGATTGGCAGCTCATCCTGCTGGCCGCCATCGGTCTCGGGCTGATCTATCTCGCCAATGCGGGTCTGATGGTGGTGGTGACCTACTGGGGCCACGTACTCGGCATCAACATCGAGACCGAGATGCGGGCGCGAGCCTTCGAGCACCTGCAGAAGCTTTCATTCCGTTTCTACGACAACCAGAAGACCGGTCACCTCGTCGCCCGCGTCACGAAGGACCTGGAGGAGATCGGCGAGGTCGCCCATCATGGCCCCGAAGATCTGTTCATCGCCGTGATGACGCTGCTGGGGGCCTTCGCTCTCATGCTGTTCGTCCACCCGCCCCTCGCCCTGATGACGGCCGCAATCCTGCCGTTGATCGCCTTCGTGACGCTCCGCTACGGCGGGCGCATGACCCGGAACTGGCAGGCCCAGTACGGACGGGTCGGCGCGTTCAACGCCCGCATCGAGGAGAATGTCGGGGGCATGCGCGTGGTCCAGGCTTTCGCCAACGAATCCCATGAGCGGCGGCTGTTCGCCCTCGACAATGCGCGCTACCGTAGCACCAAACTCGAAGCCTACCGGATCATGGCGGCCAGCCTGTCGATCAACTATCTGGGCATGCGCCTGGTGCAGATCGTCGTGTTGCTCGGCGGCGCCGCCTACGTGGTGCGGGGCGAGCTGAGCCCGGGGGGCTTCGTCGGGTTCCTGCTGCTGGTGGGCGTGTTCTACCGGCCTCTGGAGAAGATCGGGGCCGTCGTCGAGACTTATCCAAAAGGGATCGCCGGATTCCGGCGTTACGCGGAGCTGCTGGCCACCGCGCCGGACATCGTCGATCGCCCCGATGCGGTCGAGGCGCCGTCCCTACGCGGAGACATCCAGTTCGAGGGCGTTCGCTTCGGCTATGCGGAGGGCCGGCCGGTCCTCACCGACCTGAACCTCGCCATCCGGGCGGGCGAGAATGTCGCTTTCGTCGGTCCCTCGGGTGCCGGCAAGACCACCCTCTGCTCGCTGATCCCGCGCTTCTACGAAGTCGAATCCGGTCGGATCACCATCGATGGGCTCGACATCCGCAACATCACCCTGGCCTCGCTGCGTCGGCAGATTGGCATCGTCCAGCAGGATGTCTTCCTGTTCGGGGGTACGATCCGCGAGAACATCGCCTATGGCCGCCTCGATGCCGACGAGGCCGAGATTTGGGAAGCGGCTCGCCGGGCACGGCTCGACACCCTGGTGGCCGATCTGCCCGACGGGCTCGATACGCTCGTCGGGGAGCGCGGGGTGAAACTCTCGGGCGGTCAGAAGCAGCGCCTAGCCATCGCCCGGGTGTTCCTTAAGAACCCGCCGATCCTGATCCTCGACGAGGCCACCTCGGCCCTCGACACCCAGACCGAGCAGGAGATCCAGCGTTCCCTCGTGGAACTCGCCGCGGGCCGCACCACGCTGGTCATCGCCCACCGCCTCGCTACCATCCGGCAGGCCGACCGCATCGTGGTCGTGGGTCGGAACGGGATCGTCGAGGAAGGCCCGCACGAAGCTCTGCTCGCGTCCGGTGGTGCCTATGGCCGCCTCTATGCGGCGCAGTTTCCGCAGGCGCGACTGTGAGCTCGACGAATGCGCAAACCGTCGCGTGCCCGCAGCCGGATCCTTATGCCGGCCCCGGTGTCACCGGGGCCAGATTTTTGCCTCAATCGACAACCTTGCCGTCCGGACCGACCTTCACGGTCTGCTCATTGTCGGCGCCCGCGACCTTGATCGCGTATTGCACCGTCGACCCATCTTTGGAGACCTCGGCCTCGTAAGCCTTACCGCCGCTGGCCTTCTGCTCGGCGATCGACAGAGCCTCCTTGAGCGAGGTTCTGGCATTCTGGAAATCCGCCGGCTTCAGGCGGGTGAAGTGGCGCTCAATGGGTTGGTTCTCGGTCTTGTACAGGGTGCCGGTCTCGGCGTTGATGCCGTATTCCACAAGCTTACCGCTCGGATAGACCACCTTGACCGCGTAATGGACCGGGTCCTTACCGCCAGCCTTCTCGAAATCGGCATCGATCGCCCGGCCCTCCTTCTCGTCGCCCTGTTTCTGGGCGGTGTCGATGGCCTGAAGCAGGCTGACCTTGGCCACCTTGGCGAGCTGCCATTCCTTCAGATCGCCATTTGCCGAATTGCCTGGCAGCGTGGTGACACCGCCAGCGGCCGGCGGCGTCGGCGTTCCGGTCTGCGCCAGCGCGAGACCCGTGCCGAGAGCAAGAAGGCCGAGGGTGGCGGTGAGACGTTGCAGCATGGAAGAGTCCCTTCAGGGTGAGCGGACCCCAGCAACGCCCGGTATGGGGCAAGGTTGCGCGCATCGGTGAGCTCGGATCGCTCGTCCGGCAATGCTCGACCGGCCCTGGCCTCAGGCCGCGATCCGGGCCGCAACTCCCGCGATCCCCAGAGCCGCCTCCACCACCGCGTCGGCGCGGAAGTGATGGAGCATGTGGCCGTAACCCGGAAGCCAACGGAACCGGGCGTCGGGGATCCGCCACGCGGCCTGCCACCCATGAACCCACGGATTGGTGACGATGTCGGCACCGCCGCAGAGGATAGCGACCGGCACCCGGCAGCGCGCATAGAGACTGGCGCTCCGCGCCAGATCCGCCCAGAGGGCGTTCGCATTCTCACCATCGGCCAGGAGGCGTTGGGATTCCCCGGCCAAGGCGAAGGGAAACGCTTCAGCGAACGCCATCGGCATGGTTTGCGGCAGGAACATCGCCCGCCACAGCAGCGGCAGCAAGGCACCATCCGGTGCTTCGAGGAGACGCGACACGGTCTGTCCCATCCCCGGCAGCGCGCGGGGGCCGAACAGGAGCTGCTCCAGGCGCGGCTCGGGAAAGCAGATCGGCGAGATCGCCACCAATCCGGCCATATCATCCGGGAACGCCATTCCGTGCGCGAGGGCCACGGCTCCGCCGAAGGAATGGCCGACCAGGACCGGACGCCGCAAGCCGAGGGCGCGCGAGAAGGCCCGTACAATCTCGGCCTGCCGCCACACGGAGGCGTCTTTCAGCCTGACATGCTGACTCTGGCCATGGCCCGGCCGGTCGATCGCCACCACGCGGAAGTGGCGGGCGAGCGCCGACATCGGCCCCAGCCACATGTCATCCAGGCTCATGAGCGCGCCGTGAATCAGGATCAGATCGGGGCCGGTCCCAGCCTCGACATAGGCGATCTGGGGTCCGTCCGGTACGTCGAGGAAACGCCGCGTTGGCACGGCCTCTCCGGCGATCCCCGCGGCTGGGCTCGACATCCCTCAGCCCTTCCGCGTGGCACGCGACAGCAGTAGGGCCGCCACGGTGGCGAGCCCCGCCACGGCACCCGCACTGGCGAGGGGATGGAGGCTGACGCGGGTATAGGCGCTGGAGCGCATGACGTAGATCGGAGGGTCGCCCCGGACTTGACCGGCCCGGCTCGGATTGTGAAGGGTGCCCTCGGGAGCTTCCGGCGGGCCGGACCGCTTCTGCATGGCGATGATCGCCGGGGCGAGTTCGTCATAGGCACCAGGGGCGAATTCCTTGCCCATCACGAACAGCTTGCCGCCCCCACCGACAATGATATCGCGCTGCGGGTTAACCGCCGCGTGCAGGATCGCGTGGGCGACCTCCTCCGGCGGGTAGATCGGCGGCGGCAGGGTCGGCCGGCGGTCCATGTAGTTGCGCGCGCGATCCGGGAGCGGCGTGTCGATGGAAGCGGGCTTGATGAGGGTCACCGAGATCTGCGCACCCTCGGCGATCAGCTCCATCCGCAGGGTGTCGGTGAAGCCCTTCACCGCGTGTTTGGAGGTTGCGTAGAGGCCCTGGAACGGGAAGGCGAGGTCTGAAGCGATGCTGCCGACATTGATGATCGCCCCGCCATGGCCGCGCAGGTGCTCTGCGGCGATGAGGGATCCATTCACCGTGCCCCAAAGATTGGTCTGAATCAGCCGCTCTTGATCCTCCTGGCTGATCTCCCGCAACGGCCCGTAGACGGTGACGCCCGCCACGTTGACCCAGGTGTCGAAGCGTCCGAACCGGGCGATCGCCGCATCGGCCACAGCCTGTACGTCCGCACGCTGACCGACATCGGCAACCACCGCGATGGCACGGTCTTTGGGACCACCGAGTTCGTTGGCCAACGCAGCGAGAACGTCGCCACTCCGGGCGACCAGCACCAGGCATGCGCCGAGCTCGGCAGCTTTACGCGCCGTCGCCAGGCCGATCCCGCTCGACGCGCCAGTCACGACGATGACCTGTTCGGTCAACGGCTTGTGTTTTGCCATCCTGACGATTCCCAGTTGCCGGACGGTGCCGGCATTGGGTCTACGCATCACCCTTCTCGGCGTTGCACGGGAACGAGGGGGGCGCGTGGTTATTACACGCCCCCCCCTGAGTGCGAGATCGTCCGAGGCGCTCGGGATCGACATCCCCGCCTCCACTGGGACGCGAAACGCCGATCTGAGCGGGTCAGATCGGCGTGGCGGGGTTCATGGGAAGTCCGGCTCGGCGCGGGTGCGGCTCTACTGAGCTGGCTGGGCGTTGCCCTGCTGCCTGTCCTTCTTGTTCGCCTTGTGGTGTCCCACGGCGCATCCGGCGGCCGCACCCATCTTGCCGTGACCGGCCATGTGCCCGGCGATCCCGCCCACCACGGCCCCCTTGATACAGCCTTTGGCCTCGGCCGCTGGCGTGCCGACGAGAAGGCCCAAGGCGACGGCGCTCAGGAATGCGAGACTGGGTTTCATGATCGAATCCTCAAACCGTTATGGGCCGACAACCACACGGCGGTTGGAAGCGTTCCAGGGCAGGCCCGGGCACCGGATCGGAACCGAGACATCGGCCTCGCTAAAACTTTAAGAAATCGTGAATCGTCTTGCGGTTCGGTCCAGGCCGTGCTTGTCTGTGAGCATATCCAAATCTTCGCGAGACACCGCCATGACTTTATTCGGTTGGGTTCGCACACCGCTCGTGACAGACGCACGCGGAACGATGGTGGCAAGTGCCGTCGTCGTGCTCACGCTCGGCATGTCCCTCGTCGGCATGTTCTGATTCGTCCCCTCCGCTCGGAGGGAAACCGGATCGCCGTCAGGCCGACGCGCTGACTCGCGCGTACCGGCTGACCGCGAGGTCCTGGCTGGGGATCTCGGGCGTGCGGCCAGAGACCAGATCCGCCAACAACCGTCCCGAACCGCAGGCCATGGTCCAGCCCAGCGTGCCATGACCCGTATTGGTGAACAGGTTGGACAGGCACGTCGCACCGACGATGGGCGTGCCGTCCGGCGTCATCGGGCGTAGGCCGGTCCAGAACCGGGCCTGTGCCACGTCCCCGCCCGCCGGGAATAGGTCGCCAAGGGATCGCGCCAGAGTCTCCCGCCGCGGCAGACGCAGGATCTGGCTGAAACCGGCGAGTTCGGCGGTGCCACCGACCCGGATGCGATCGCCCAGGCGGGTGATCGCGACCTTGTAGGTCTCATCCATCACGGTGGAGACTGGCGCCGCCTCCGGATTGGTGACCGGCAGGGTCAGGGAATAACCCTTCACCGGATAGACCGGCAGGTGGATGCCGAGGGGGCGCAGCAGAGCCGGGGTGTAGCTGCCCATGGCGGCCACGTAGGCATCGGCCGCCAGCGTCTCCCCCTGCCCCGTGATCACGCCGGCGATCCGGTCGCCGTCGCGCCGCAGTCCCGTGATGGCCGTGCCATATCGGAACACGACGCCCAACTCCGCGCAGAGCGCCGCGAGCCTCTGGGTGAACAGGTGGGCGTCGCCGGTCTCGTCCCCTGGCAATCTCAGGCCGCCCACGAAGGTGCCGGTCACCCTGGCCAGGGCCGGCTCGGCAGCGACGCAGCCGGCTGGGTCGAGCACCCCGTAGGGCACGCCGTACACGTCGAGGATGCGAGTGTCGTCGCCCACGTGGTCGAGTTGCTTCTGCGTCCGGAAAAGCTGGAGCGTACCCTGCTCGCGGTGGTCGTAGGCGATTCCGGTCTCGCCCCGCAGGTCCCTCAGAACGTCGCGGCTATACTCGGCCAAGCGCACCATCCTGCCCTTGTTGCGCTGGTAGGCCTCCTCGGTGCAATTTGCCAGCATGCGCGCCAGCCAGCCGTAGAGGCGCGGCTCGACACTTGGCCACAGCACCAGGGGCCGGTGCCGCATCATCAGCCACTTCAGGGCTTTCACCGGGATGCCGGGCGCGGCCCAAGGCGCCGAATAGCCGGGAGAAACCTGGCCGGCATTGGCGAAGCTCGTCTCAAGCCCCGCGCCGGGCTGACGCTCCACCACCGTGACCTGGTGCCCGGCCTTGGCAAGGTAATAGGCCGACGTGATTCCGACGACACCGCCGCCGAGGATGATGACATGCATGGCCGAGGCCCTCAGGAAGTCAGGTAGGTCCGGTGATAGCGCGCGCCGAGGCTCGTTAGGATCTCGTAGCCGATGGTGCCGGCGGCCTCGCCCAAGGCGTCGACGTCGTTGTACGGTCCCACGAGATCCACGAGGTCGCCCACTGCGGGCGATCCGGGAGGGGCGGCGGCCAGATCGACGATGATGCTGTCCATTGAGACCCGGCCCACCACCGGCAGGCGATGCGCGCCGAAATAGGCGGCAGCGCGCCCGGAGGCGCTGCGCAGATAGCCGTCGGCATAGCCGGCCGACACGATAGCGAGGCGCATCGGCCGGCGCGCCACGGCGGTATGGCCGTACCCGATGCCGGTGCCGGCCGGAATCTCCCGCACCTGTACGATCCGCGCTTGAAGGCGGATCACCGGCCGCATCGGGTTGGGCCGGCCGGAAATCGGGTTGACGCCGTAGAGCGCGACCCCGGGGCGGACCCGGTCGAACTGGTATCCGGGGCCAAGCAGGATGCCGGACGAGGCCGAGAGGCTGGCTGGCACGCCGGGCAGGCGCCGGCAGATCGCCGCGAAGGCGTCCCGCTGGGCGGCGTTGGCGGGATGTCCCGGCTCACTGGCGCAGGCCAGATGACTCATGACGAGGCGTAGCGCGATGCCATCGAGCCCGCCGGGCGCGGCGAGCAGCGCCTCGAACTCGCGCCGGGACAGGCCAAAGCGCGACATGCCGGTATCGACCTGGAGGATGGCCGGCAGCGTCTGCCCCCGCGCGCGGGCGAGGTCGGCCCAGGCGGCGACATGCTCCGGGGCGCTCAGAACCGGCAGCAGGGCGGCGGCGTAGCACTCCGCCTCGGTGCCCGGGGGCGCCCCGTGCAGCACCGCGATCTCGGGCTCAGAGCCTAGGATGGCGCGCAGGTGGATGCCCTCGTCGAGATGCGCCACGAAGAAATGCCGGCATCCGGCTGCGGCGAGGCTCGGCGCCACGGCGGCGGCGCCGAGCCCGTAGGCATCGGCCTTGACCACCGCCGCGCAGGTCGCGGTGGTCCGGGCGCGCAGGATACCGTAATTCGCCACGATCGCCGACAGGTCGATGGTCAGGACGCCGCCGGCCATCCGCGAATCCCCGGTGGAGACCGGAGCGGCCGAAATGCCGAGGGGAGCTCGATCGATCGACGTCATGGCGGGTCGGGTCGCTGCGTGAGAAGCCGCGGTGCTAACTTACAATTCGCCGGTAAGGAACTGCGCCCGGCCATGGCCGAATGACCAATCCGCGTCGGTGTTCTCCACGGTGGAGATCATCACGTCGGCGGGCGCGATGCCGCAGGCGGTCTGGAGCTTCTCGGTGAGCAGCCGGTAGAATAGGGCCTTCTTCTCGGTGCCGCGCGGGCGGGTGATCATCTGCACCACCACCACGTCCTTGGTCCGCGGGATGCCCAGCCCCGTATCCTCGACGATCATGCGGGAGGGCTTGTGCTCGGTCACGACCTGGTAGCGGTCGCCCTGGGGCACCTGAAACGCCTCCACCATCGCCTCATGCGCAGCGTCCAGCAGTGTCTGCAGTTCCGCGTCGGTGCGGCCTTCCAGGATGTCGAAACGCATCAAGGGCATAGATCTGAGAACCTTGTGTGGGGTCGAGAACGTGCGATCAGGCTTCGGCGCGGATGAGGCCGCGCAGCATCTCGATCATATCGGTGATCTGGGTGGGCGTCGCGATGAAGGGGGGACCCATCGCGATGGTGTCCCCGGTGCAGCGCAGGAGGATCCCGTCGCGCAGGCCACGCTCGAAGATGCGCAGCGCCCGGGCGCCGGGCTGGCCGGGCGTCGGTTCGAGATCCACCGCCGCGGTCAGCCCAAAATTGCGGATGTCACGGATGCCCGGCTCGCCGCGCAGGGTGTGGACGGCGCCTTCCAGCACCGGCTCCAGTTCGCGCACGCGGCCGAACAGGTCGCCTTCCTCCATGAGGTCGAGGGTGGCGTGCGCCACCGCGGCGGCCAGGGGATGGCCCGAATAGGTGTAGCCGTGGAACAGCTCCACTGTCGCCGCCGGACCGGTCATGAACGTTTCGTAGACGTCCTGACGGACGAGGACGCCGCCCATCGGCACGATGCCGTTGGTGATGCCCTTGGCGAAGGTGATCATGTCCGGCGTTACGCCGAGGCGCTGCGCGCCGAAGGGTGCGCCCAACCGACCGAAACCGGTGATCACCTCGTCGAAGATCAGGAGGATGCCGTGCCGGGTGCAGATCTCGCGCAAGCGCTGGAGGTAGCCGAGCGGCGGCACGATGACGCCGGCCGAGCCCTGCAGCGGCTCGACGATCACGGCCGCGATGGTCGCGGCGTCGTGCAGTGCCACGAGGCGCTCCAGATCATCGGCCAGGTGCGCGCCCCAGGTCGGCTGCCCCTTCGAGAAGGCCATCTCTGCGTAATCGTGGGTATGGCGCAGGTGGTCAACGCCGGGGATCATCGCGGTGGCGAACATCTTGCGGTTGGCCACCATGCCGCCCACCGACATGCCGCCGAAGCCGACGCCGTGATAGCCCTTTTCGCGCCCGATCATCCGGAAGCGGCCGGCCTCGCCGCGCAGGCGATGGTAGCCGAGGGCGATCTTGAGGGCGGTGTCGACGGCCTCGGAACCCGAATTGGTGAAGAAGACACGGTCCAACCCGTCGGGCGCCAGTTCTGTCACCCGCTCGGCCAGCCGCAGCGTCACCGGATTGGTCATCTGGAAGGCGGTGCAATAGTCGAGGGTCTCGGCCTGATGGCGCAGGGCCTCGACGATCCGCGGCTGGGCATGGCCCAGGGGGCAACACCACAAACCGGACAGGCTGTCGAACAGGTCGCGCCCCTCCGCCGTGCGGTAATAGGCGCCCTTGGCCGAGACGATGACCCGCGGATTCGGGTCGGCCTTAACGTGGCGGTTGGGTGTGAACGGCATCCAGTACGGCTCGATGTTGAGCTGCCGGGCGCTGTCGTGATCGATGATCGTCTGATCCATGGCCGTCCCGCCGTTCCGCGCCGTTCGTCTCGCGTCTCGGGGAATGACGTTAGCGCGGGCACGCGAGACTGCCTATTGACAGTTGGCACCCTGAGCGGTGCAGCTGTATCGGCCACGGAACTGAGACAGTCGCCCCAGCGATCGTCCAATCCGAAGTCCCCGCATTCGACCGGGGATTGCCGCCGGATCCGGTGCCTGGCCACGTACGGGAATTGTGTATGATCAGTCTCGATCCGGCCAGCACCGCGCCCCTGGTGGTGCAGCTGGTGACGGCGTTCTCCGAGAAGATCCGGGCCGGCGCCGTCACGCCGGGTGCACGCCTGCCGTCGGTGCGCAAGCTCGCCGCCCAATGTGGGGTCAGCACCCTGACGGTGTCGAACGCCTACAACCGGCTCGTGGCGGACGGCCTCCTCGAGGCGCGCCGGGCGAGCGGCTACTTCGTCTCGGCCCGGCTGCCCGACCGGGTGCCGCCCGCCCCGCGCGGCCAGCCGGTGGCGATCTCGGTGGATTCCGGATGGCTGCTCCAACGGATCTACGAAGAGGACACGCTGACCATCAAGGCCGGCTGCGGCTGGCTTCCGGACAGCCACCTGTTCGCGGACGGCATCAAGCAGGCCCTGTCGGCCCTGGCGCGGCAACCCGACCGGCTCGTTTCCCGCTACGGCCATCCCCTCGGCCACGCCCCCCTGCGCCGGGCGATCCAGCGGCTACTCGTGCAACGCAACATCGACTGCAACGCCGAGCAGATTGTCCTCACCCACGGGGCCAGCCAAGCCCTCGACCTGACCATGCGCAGCTTCCTGCGGCCAGGCGACGTCGCCCTCGTCGACGATCCCGGCTATTGCAACCTCTACCCGTCGCTCCACGCCATGGGCGTGACGATCGTCGGGGTCGAACGCACGCTCCAGGGGCCGTCGGTGGCCGCACTCCAGGCGCTGGCCGAGCGGTACAAGCCGAAGCTGTTCTTCACCAACACCAATTTCCACAACCCCACCGGCACCCCCTGCTCGCCGGCCACCGCCCACCAGATCCTCTGCATCGCCGAGAAGCACGATTTCCAGATCGTCGAGGACGACATCTATGCGAGCTTCTCGGAGGAGACGGCGCCGAGCATCGCCAGCCTCGACCAGCTCGGGCGCGTGATCCATATCGGCAGCTTCTCGAAGACCATCTCGCCGGCGCTGCGGGTGGGCTACCTCGCCTGCAATCCCGACACCGCGCACCGGCTGCTGCACCTGAAGATGGCGGCGGGACTGACCAGCTCCGAGATCTCCGAGAGCCTGGTCCACGCGATCCTCACCGAGGGACAGTACCGGCTGCACATCGCCCGCCTGCGCGACAAGCTCGCGACCGAGCAGAAGGTCGTGGCCGACGCCCTCCTGTCGGTGGGGCTGTCGCTCTTCCACCGCCCGGCCAACGGCCTGTTCCTCTGGGCCGGGTTCGGCGACCGGCGCGACATGGCGGCCATGGCGCAGCGGGCGGCGGCCAAAGGCATCATGCTCGCCCCCGGCCACCTGTTCCGGGCGCATCAGGAGGCGACGCCCTGGCTGCGCTTCAACGTGGCGCATGCCAATGCGGCGCCGCTGTTCCGGTTTCTCGAACAGGAGCAAGGGCGCGTCGAGGGCGCCTGAGACCGTGGGTCTGGATCAGCCGAGTCGCCGCGTGTCGACGAAGGTCCGCCCATCGGGAAAGCGGTAGCTGACGCTCTCGGACAGCCGCCCGTTGGCCCGGACCAGGATCGCGGCCGGGCGGGTCAGGTCGTCGGTGCGGGCCAGGGCCTCGGCGACGCTCATGGGCACGTCGCGCCCGCCACCGAGTTGGCGCCACCATTGCACCGCCTTCTCGCGGGGATAGCCGGTCTGCTCCAGATCGATCCGCACCCGGTGGCAGCCGCCATCCTCGGTGTGAAGGAGAACCTCGAGGCTGTCGCGCTCGCCCAGCACGGCGTGGCGGCTCAGACGCCAGCCGGCGACACCGCGCCAGATCGGCGTCGCGCGGGACAGGATCGGATGTTCGTCCTCGGCCGCCGCCTCGTGGGGAACCCCGTCCTCCTCCGCGTCCTCCGGCTCCACCCAGCAGCCCTCGCAGGTGCTGGCGTTGAGGGGGATCAGCGCGCCGCAGCCCGGACAGGGTTTCGCCCGCACCTCGCCTTCCCGCCCCTTGATCGCGGCGGCCGAGCGCGCGGTGACGATGTCGACCGGGCCGTGCATCCGCACCAGCCCGGCATAATCGAGGATCAGCGCATCCGTCTTGCCCGGCGCGTTGCGCAGGGCGCGCCCCACCTGCTGGACGTAGAGGCCGGTGCTCTGGGTCGGGCGCAGCAGGGCGATGAGGTCGACGCGGGGCACGTTGAAGCCCGTGGAGAGGACGCCGATGGACGTGAGGCAGCGCAGGCGCCCCTCGCGAAACTCGCGCACGATCCGGTCGCGCTCGCGCTTGCCGGTCTCGCCCGTCACCATCTCGCAGGGGATCCCGTGCGTCCGCACCGCGTCGCGTACCGCCTCCGCATGGGCGAGACCGGCGCAGAAGGCGAGCCAGGAGCGGCGCCCGCGCCCGAATTCGACCATCTCCTCCACCGCCGCGCGGGTGATCCAATCCTGGTTCACCGCCGCCTCCAGGGCGCTCGGGATGTAGTCGCCGCCGCGCTTGGCCACCCCGGAGACGTCCAGAGCCGTGGCGGTGGCCTTGCAGATCAGGGGGGCGAGGTAGCCCTGGTGGATCAGGTCACCGACATTCACCTCGTAGACGATCCGCTCGAACAGCCGGCCCTCGCCCTCGTCGAGGCGACCGCTGTCGAGGCGGTACGGGGTGGCGGTGAGGCCGACGACCCGCAGATCCGGCCGCGCGGTCCGCAGCTCGGCCAGGAAGCGGCCGTAGCGGGTCTCGGCGGCGCGGGGGATCAAGTGGGCCTCGTCCACCACCACGAGATCGAAGGCGCCGATGGCGGCGACCCGGTTCCACACCGATTGGATGCCGCAGAACAGGATCTGCGTGTCGGTGTCGCGCCGGCCGATACCGGCGGAGTAGATGCCCGCCGGGGCCTCCGGCCAGGTGACGGTGAGTTCCCGGTGGTTCTGGGCGATGAGTTCGCGGGTATGGGTGACGATGGCCACGCGCGACGCCGGTCGACGCGCGATCACCTCCCGCACCAGGGCAGCGATGACGAAGGCCTTGCCCGCCCCCGTCGGCAGGACGATCAGCCCGTCGCCGGCCTCTTGCCGCCAAAAGGCGTAGAGGGCGTCGAGGCTGGCGCGCTGGTAGGGTCTGAGCTCCATCGCGGGGTCTCTACGGCGCTTCGCGACGATCGGGAACACCCGGTTCGGTCAGTCGCCCATACCGGCTCGAACATCCCGGCTCGAGCATGCGATCTCGGGTCGGCGGCCGATTCCCAGGCGCCGACCATCGAAATTCGGCGTGAATGATAGGAACGAATCGTGTCCGAAACCTTCATGATTTGGTAGTCAGGCTGACGCCACGTGGGTGGCGAAGCGCGGGATGCGGGGAGAGCATGCTCAAGGCACTGACGGCGATCGACCTGTTCGCGGGCGCTGGCGGCTTGAGCCTCGGCCTGAAGGCAGCCGGTTTTCATGCCGTCGCCGCCATCGAGCGCGACGCGGATGCCGTCGCCACCTACAAAGCCCATGTCGGTGCCGACGAGGTGATCGAGAGGGATGCCGGCGCCGTCGATTTCACCCGTTTCAAGGGCATCGACCTGGTCGCGGGCGGGCCGCCCTGCCAACCGTTTTCGACCGGTGGGCTTCGGCTGGGTCAGGGGGACGGACGGGACTTGCTGCCGGTTTTCGTTCGGGCGGTTCTGGAGGCGAAGCCACGCGCCTTCCTGCTGGAGAACGTTCCGGGTCTGGCGACGCTCGCCCATCGGGACTACCTGGTGGAGGTGCTCGCGCCGCTGCAGCGCCTGTACACCTTCTCAGGGCCGCATCTCCTCAACGCCGCCGATTATGGTGTGCCGCAATCGCGCCGGCGGATGATCCTGGTCGGCCTGCGAGAGGGGGAATTCCGTCTCCCGCCCGGCGCCCCCCTCCATCGTGTCGCTGCGGGAACCGTCCTGTCGCCCAAGCCGAACGGTGAACCGAACCGTTCGCAGGTCGTCTATGCCCGGACACCGGACCTTCGTCCGAGCCCTTATCATGGCCACCTCTTCAACGGTGGCGGTCGTGCGATCGACCTGAACGGTCCGGCTCCGACCATGCTCGCCTCTGCCGGCGGCAACAAGACCCACTGGATCGATGTTGGCGGCCACGTGCCCCCCTACCATGCCCACCTCCGCGAGGGCGGAAAACCACGGGTCGGTCACGTTCCGGATGCGCGCCGTCTCACCGTGGAGGAATGCGCGGCGATCCAGACCTTCCCGGATGGCATGACGTTCACGGGCTCGCGGTCGTCCCGTTATACGCAGGTCGGCAATGCCGTTCCGGTCCGTCTGGCCCAAGCCGTCGGCGAAGGCATCTTCGATCAGCTTCGCGCGCAGGTCTCACGGCGCCGCCGTCAGACCGTGAGCGCGTAACAGCCTCACATAGGTGTTCGTGCGCGCGATATCGGGCTGAAACCGGTCGAGGAGCTGATAGAGGCGGATGAGAGCCGCCGCGCGCGCCGGCTTTCGCATGGTCGCCACGAGCGTCCGGAGGAACGCCGCCACGTCGATGACCGTGACGTCCTCGCCGGCCCGGGCCAAGGCGTCGGAATGGTCGGGAAAGCTCGCCTCGACCGACGCGACGATGTGGATCCGCTGGAGATCCGCCTGCCGCAACGAGACCACCGCAGCCGCCACCTTCGTGCGCCAGTCATTCGCCGTGACCTCGAAAGCCTCTTCGACGCGGTTGCCACGCAGGATCTGCACGTCACCGGCGACCCGCGACGCGGCATCGGTGGCATTCAGCCGTTTGGTTTCCACCCGCAGGCCACCGACCCCACCCTGCCCGGCCTCCTCGATCACCGCTTCGAGGCAGGCCGCCACGGCATATTGTTGGTAGGCCCCGCCTGACGGGACGGCGAGAAGCGCGTGCAGAAAGACGACGCATCGGTGGAAGGTCAGCGCGCTCCGGTCGAGATCCGGTTCCGGAAGGACGTTTCGGGCCGTCAGGGAGACCTGCGCGAGAACGTATCGGAACGCGGCGGCGCGCTCGGGATCGGTCGCCTCGTCCAGCCAACGGAGCGCCTGGTCGAAGGCGGGGACGTTGCCGCGGGCCAGCTGGTCGGTGTTCTTGCCGATGTTCTGGTAAGCGTCCCGAACCCCGGCGATATGGCGCTCGGCCAGCAGGATGCCGATGCCCTTGGCGACACCGCGCGCGCCATCGGGTCTGCGTGTGTAGCCACCGGCCGCGAGACCGCCTTCCAGGCCGAAGCCGAGTTGAACGATCAGGCCATCCCGGTAGGAGGCGCGGCTATCCGTCAGGACGGCATCCAGGAGAGTCGCCTTCTCGGCCGGCAACACTGCGCGGTCGGCGGAGGCTGACAGCGCGGCTTCGTCCGCGTTCTGGAGAGACCGATCCAGCGTCGCGCGAATTCTCGCCAGGACGCGGTCGGACGTCGTCGGTGTCCGCGGTGCCCTGGCCATGTCGCTCCCTCCGGGGCGGCCATACCAGTCGGGACCCCGACGATCCAGGTTCGCGTGCGGCGCGTCCCGCCCGTGCGGGAGCCCCGCCGGCGCTCCGGCGCGGCACCATCCGTGTCACCCAACACCCCACAGCCCAAACACAGCCCTTGCAAATGCGAGATCACCTTCGATATTATACAGAACAACGGCCGATCAGAAGCAAATTCTACTTTCATAACGACCAGCAAAACAACAATTTTCCATCTCGCGGCACGGACGAAGGTGATTGTTTTTCCTGCCCCCCCTGGCTATCGGGCGGCGGGACGCACGGATCACCCTCGCGGCGTGTGGCACGGAGGATCAGAATGGCTCAAGGCGACCAAGTCATCTTCGCAAGGCTCGACGTGGCGGAGGCGCTGGGAATCTGGCGTCACGCCACCGGCCGGATCGTGGGCATCCACCCGACGCCGGACGCTCCCCTCGCGGTCGACGTGGCGTTCGACGGTCACGAAGTCCTGGTCGGCTACATCGCCGCCCTGTTCAAGCGCGTCGCCTGAGCCATGCCGTCCGGCGCCGCCGCGGAGGCCGACCGCATGAACGCGGCCTTTCATGCAACTGCAACGCAGACTGCAACGCAACACGCCATGAATCGGCCTCCGTTGCGCACCATCAGTCACAGCGTCGCGGAAACCGACGTGTGGCGCGCCATGCGGGCGGAGGCGGAGGCCGCGCTGATCGAGGAACCGCTCTATGCGGGGATCATCCAGGCGACGATCCTTGACCAGCCGAGCCTTGCCCATGCCTTCGCCTATCGCCTCGCCCACCGGCTCGGGGATGGCGACCTCGCGCGGCTGTCGATGCGCGACCTCTGCCTGTCGGCCTTCGAGGCCGACCCGCATGCCAGCGCCCATGCGGTGCGCGACCTCGTCGCCATCCGCGAGCGCGACCCCACCTGCCGGCGCTACCTCGACCCGTTCCTGTTCTACAAGGGGCTGGCCGCCCTCGAAGGCTACCGGGTGGGGCACTGGCTCTGGCACCAGGGCCGCGCCACCCTGAGCCTCCACGTCCAGAGCCGGATCTCGGAGGTGTTCGGGGCCGACATCCACCCGGCCGCACGGATCGGGTCGGGGGTGTTCATCGATCACGCCACCGGCGTGGTCATCGGCGAGACCACCCGGGTGGCCGACGACGTCTCGATCCTGCAATCGGTGACGCTGGGGGGCAACGGCAAGGAGAGCGGCGACCGCCATCCGAAGATCGAGCGCGGGGTGCTGCTCAGCGTCGGCGCCAAGGTGCTGGGCAACATCCGGGTCGGCGAGGGGGCGAAGGTCGCCGCCGCCGCGGTGGTGCTGCACGACGTGCCGGCCCACACCACGGTGGCCGGCGTGCCGGGCCGGGTGGTGTCGCGGCTGTCGCCCACCGAGGAACCGGCCCAGAGCATGGACCAGTTCTTCGGCGACGGGATCTGATCCGGCCTCCGCTCGCTTCGCGCGGCGGCGGCTCCTGGAGCATCGTCCCGGAAACAGGATCCGGGGCGATGCCTCAGGCCCTCGATTTTGCACCGGCTCTTTCCGAGAACCGGCAACCACCTTTCGGGACGATGCCCTACCGCGACGCCGGCTGGTGCGCCCTGACCCGGGCCTCGATCGCCTCCAGCAGCCCCCCTTCGAACAGCATCGCCGAGCCGTAATGGAACTCGATGTCGAAGGGGCGCCGCGAATTCATCGACAGGGAGGCGCTGTGGAGGGCGAGGAGGCGCCCCTCGGCGTCGAACAGGCCGGACCCGGAACCGCCGAACCCGTTGCTGCAATCGTGGCGGATCCGCCGGATGCCATCCTCGCTCGGGGGGTCGATCTGCCGGATCGCGCAGGATTCCAGGCTGGCCTGACCCGGATAATTGGCGTGTCCCCCGGGTGAGACCATGACGACCGGAAGGGTCTCGGACCCGGTGGCGAGGTCCGGCGCGTGGGGCACGGGCTGCGCCGGCACCCCCTCGACGGGGCGCGCCAGATCCAGCAACGCCCAATCGTCGGTGATGTGCAGGGAGACCGCCCCCGGGGCGGTGCCGAGCCGGAGCGTGCCCGGCGCGAAATCGTAGTTCCGGCCGCCGATCTGGAAGAAGCAATCGGCGACCTCCCGGGTCGGCTCCAGGTGGCGGCTGCGGAAATTGTGCGCGTTCAGCACCACCAGGCGCGGGCTGCCGATCAGCCAGGCGGCCGCCGCCTTGCGGGGAATGCCGTCCGCCCGGCAATAGAGCACCCCGGCCCCCGGGTAGCGCCGGTAATCCGCGCCGTCGAGTTCGCGTCTTCCATCCCGGGGATACAGGGCGGCGCGCTGGACCGCCGCCCCGCCCGCGCCGGCGGGGACCGGCGGAGTCAGGCCCCCGAGCGCCGCCGCCCCGAGCGCCAGCCAGGCCCGCGCCCGGATCCAGGCGGCGCGGCCGGCAAAGCCCGTTCGGTGTCGGCACGGCCGCATCGCTGTTTCCCCTCTTGTGGTTTCTGTCGATGGCGTCCGCGCAGGGTCGGCGAGACCGGTGCGGGCTCGGCCTCCCGGATGGCGTCCGACGTCCCAGAGCCTCGACGGACGAGGACGGACGTTGGGGCCGCGCGCGTTCCCCTCCCCCGCAGAGGGGGGAGGGGCGGTGCGGGGTCCCCGGCCATCGACGACGCGGGAACATCCTCACCCGAGCGGAAGCCGCATCCGCCCGGACCGCCCTACTCGCTGGCCTTCTGGTGCACCGAGACGCAGATCTTGACCGCCTGCTCGAGCTTGATGTCGCCCGGGTTGCCGATATTGGCGGTCTCCTCCAGGCACCGGATGAAGTAGTTCATGTCGAGTTCCGGGGAGAGGCTGGAGAACGCCTTGCCCATCCGGGTCGCGAAATCGACCTTGTCGTCGGTGGAGGCGCGGGGCCAGCGGGTCACCGTATCGTCGAGGGCGAGCTTGGCCGCCTGAGCACTCCCCGCCAGCCCCACAGCAAAACATAAGACAAAACTAAGATAACGGACGACCATTCCAAACTCCGCGTGAGATCAAGACACGCCACCGGACCGATACCTTCGGGCCGGACAAGCAGGCGTGTCAATTCCATCGGTCGATCCGTATCGCAGGGCCGCCTGACCATGCCTGATCGCACCGGAGACATTGCCGATTTGTCCTGCCAAAAAAATGCCATCTGCCGGAAGACAGCGCTCGGGACAAATGCTTTTATCAATAGCCAGAAGGTCAGTAATAAAACTTTTCTAAGACCGCTGAATACTTATGAGGCACTTAGAATGAGGGTGATTTTCGGCCGAAGGCGCGAGAACACAGGCTGATCTGGTGAAATCAAGGCTGCGGCGGGCCTCCGGGTCAACGCGCGCGGCGTTCAGGGTAGGAGACGTTCAGATGAACAGGTTTCTGACATCGGTCTCGGTGCTGGCGTTCAGCGCCTTCGCACCGATGGTTCTGCCGACCATCGCCTCCGCGAACGACAAGCTCATCGAGCTGTCGAAGAGCGACGACAATTGGGTGATGCCGGGCAAGAACTACGATTCCGACAATTACAGCACGCTCAAGCAGATCAACACCGGCAACGTGAAGGACCTGAAGGTTTCCTGGACCTTCTCCACCGGCCTGCTGAACGGGCACGAGGGCGCGCCGGTCGTCGTCGACAACAAGATGTACATCCACACCTCGTTCCCCAACAACACCTTCGCGCTGGGCCTCGACGATCCGGGCCACATCCTGTGGCAGGACAAGCCCAAGCAGAACCCGGCCGCCCGCGCGGTGGCCTGCTGCGACCTCGTGAATCGCGGCCTCGCCTACTGGCCGGGCGACGGCAAGACCCCGGCGCTGATCCTCAAGACGCTGCTCGACGGCAACGTGGTGGCGCTGAACGCCCAGACCGGCGAGACCGTCTGGAAGGTCGAGAATTCCGACATCAAGGTCGGCTCGACGCTCACCATCGCCCCCTACGTGGTCAAGGACAAGGTGATCATCGGCTCCTCGGGCGCCGAGCTCGGCGTGCGCGGCTACCTCACCGCCTACGACGTGAAGACCGGTTCCCAGGTCTGGCGCGCCTACGCCACGGGTCCCGACCAGGACCTGCTGCTCGCTTCCGACTTCAACATCAAGAACGCCCATTACGGTCAGAAGGGCCTGGGCACCTCCACCTGGGAGGGCGATGCCTGGAAGATCGGCGGCGGCACCAACTGGGGCTGGTACGCCTACGATCCGGGCACCAACCTGATTTATTTCGGAACCGGCAACCCGGCGCCGTGGAACGAGACCATGCGTCCCGGCGACAACAAGTGGACGATGACCATCTTCGGCCGCGACGCCGATACGGGTGAGGCCAAGTTCGGCTACCAGAAGACCCCGCACGACGAGTGGGATTACGCGGGCGTCAACGTGATGATGCTCTCGAACCAGAAGGACAAGGACGGCAAGGACCGCAAGCTCCTGACCCATCCGGACCG
>JAKONB010000106.1 GCA_022702195.1 Beijerinckiaceae bacterium
GTGGACGAGGCCGAGCACCGCGATGGCGTAGACCGCCTTGTGCAGGCGCGGCCACGCCTTGCCGAGGCGGCGGATCATCCCGTCCGTGGACGTGATTCCCAGCACCGTCAGGCCCAGCAACGCCACGAAGCCGATGGTGAGGTAGATCCGGCTGACGATCTCGGAGACGACCTTCGACAGGACGAAGTTCTGATCGACCACGTACAGCGCCAGATGGATCAGTCCGTAGGCCAGGACCGTGAGGCCGAGCATGCGGCGCACCAGGATGAGCTTGGGAGCGTTCGCGATCCGCCGCAGCGGGCTCACCGCCAGCGAGAGCAGCAGGAAGCGCACCGCCCATTCACCGGTCCCGTGCAGCAGGGCGGTGATCGGTTTGGCGCCCAGCGCGTCCGCCGCGTAGGCCCCCGCGAGCCAGAGGCCGGGCGCCAGGGCGAACAGGAAGGTGGCGAGCTTCAGGGCGGAGACGCGGCCGGCGCGGTCACGCCAGGGCGCGGAGATGGCGGGCAGAGCGGGCATGGGGATCCGTTGCGGCGGGACTCAGCAGTCAGATAGGATCGTCGGTCTGGGAATCGCGGGGCGGGATGCCGCACGTTTCCGTGCGTCGCCCGACCCTGCAACGAACCATTCGCCGCGATGGCCTCCGCCGTTACCGTGCCGGGGTGTGGCATCACACGGCGGGGTTAGGGCGGTTCCGCCGAATGCTGTAAGCCGCGCGCGGATGCCCCGCTCGCGAACCCCGATTCCATGCCACACACCGACGAAACCCTCGACGGCCTGAGCCCGCAGGCGGCCCGGGCCGCGCATGCCACGCTCTCCGAGCAGATCGCCGAGGCGGACCGGCTGTACCATCAGGACGACGCCCCCGAGATCTCGGACGGCGAGTACGATGCCCTGCGGCGGCGGCTCGAGGAGATCGAGGCGGCGTTTCCCGACCTCGCCGGCACCGGCGCGGCCAGCGCCTCCGTGGGCGCCAAACCATCGGAAAAATTCGCCAAGGTGCGGCACGCGGTGCCGATGCTCTCCCTCGGCAATGCCTTCGCCGACGCCGAGGTCGAGGAGTTCGTGGCGCGGGTGCGCCGCTTCCTGAACTGGCCCGAGACGGAGCCGCTGGCCTTCACCGCCGAGCCGAAGATCGACGGCCTGTCGCTCGCCCTGCGCTACGAGAACGGCTGCCTCGTCACCGCCGCGACCCGGGGCGACGGCGAGACCGGCGAGGACGTCACCGCCAATGCCCGCACCGTCGACGACATCCCGGAGCGGCTCGCGGGCGCGGACGTGCCGGAGATCTGCGAGGTGCGCGGCGAGGTCTACCTGTCGCACGCGGATTTTGCCGCCATCAATGCGCGGCAGGAGGCGGCGGGCAAGGCGCTCTTCGCCAATCCGCGCAACGCCGCCGCCGGCTCCCTGCGGCAGCTCGATCCCGAGATCACGCGGTCGCGCCCGCTGAAGTTCTTCGCCTATGCCTGGGGCGAACTCTCCGCCGTGCCCGAGGCGACCCAGCACGGCATGATCGAGGCGTTCCGGCGCTGGGGCCTGCCGGTGAACGAGCGCACGCAACTCTGCACCGACGTGGCCGCGATGATCGCGCATTACCGTGGCATCGAGGCCGAGCGGGCCGATCTCGGCTACGATATCGACGGCGTGGTCTACAAGGTTGACGACCTCGCCTTGCAACGGCGCCTCGGCTTCGTCTCACGCTCGCCGCGCTGGGCACTGGCCCACAAGTTCGCCGCCCAGAAGGCGCTGACCGTGGTGGAGGAGATCGAGATCAATGTCGGGCGCACCGGCTCGCTCAACCCATTGGCCAAGCTCCGGCCGGTGACGGTGGGCGGCGTCGTGGTCTCCAACGCGACCCTGCACAACGAAGGTTACGTCCAGGGTCTGGGCGGCGACGGCGAGCCGATCCGCGATGGGCGCGACATCCGCATCGGCGACACGGTGGTGGTTCAGCGGGCCGGCGACGTGATCCCCAAGGTGATGGACGTGGTGCTGGAGAAGCGCCCGGCGGAGGCCAGGCCCTTCGTGTTCCCCGACCGTTGCCCCGCCTGCGGCAGCCGCGCGGTGCGCGAGATCAACCCGCGCACCGGCAAGCCGGACGCGGTGCGGCGCTGCACCGGCGGTCTGATCTGCCCGGCCCAGAGCGTGGAGCGCCTGAAGCACTTCGTCTCGCGCAACGGCTTCGACCTGGAGGGCTTCGGCCAGACCTATATCGAGGTTCTGTTCGAGGCCGGCCTGATCCGGCAGCCGGCCGACCTGTTCCGGCTCGACGTCGACCGGTTGAAGGCGGCCATCGTGGCGCGGCGGGAGGCCCTGTCGGCGGAGCGCCGGGCCGAGGGAGCGCCCCCGCCGAAGAAACCGACCAAGAAGAAGGGCGAGGAGGAGGACAAGGCGATCAAGAACCTCCTCGCCGCGGTGGCGGAGCGCCGGTCGCTGTCCCTCAACCGGTTCCTGTTCGCGCTCGGCATCCCCGATATCGGCGAGTCGACCGCCAAGGCCCTGGCCAAGCGGTTTCCCGACATGCCCGCCCTGATGCAGGGCATCGCGGCGGCCCAGGCGGCCCAGGCGGGGCCGGACTGGATCGAACTCTCGGCGGTGCCGCGCATCGGCCCCACCACCCGCGACCGCCTGCTGGAGGTCGGCTATCCCCGAGACGCGGCGGAGCCTCCCGAGGTGGAGGACGCGGAGGAGGTCCAGCC
>JAKONB010000427.1 GCA_022702195.1 Beijerinckiaceae bacterium
GGTCCCCGGCGACCCTCGATCCGGGATCCGATTCACCGGCCCGCTCTCTGGGCGTGCGGCCGCAAGCCTCCGAACCGATCTCGCGGAACGCGGCTGCCACAACCGGTGATGGTCGAGGCCGACCAGGGCGGCGATGGCCTGGCGCGCGCGCACCCGCTTGCCGGCGAGGCGCGCGCGCAGGATCGCCAGCGCCTCGGACGGATGCCGGGCGAGGATCGTGAGCGCCGTGGCGAGGCGCAGGCGGAGGCCGGGGCGCTTCAGGAGCGCGAACCGGACGGCATCGAGGCCGTCATCGGCGCAAGGCGGGCCGGAGTCCGGTCTATTCAAGGTCTTCGCCGAAGGT
Source organism: Beijerinckiaceae bacterium (assembly GCA_022702195.1). GTDB lineage: Bacteria > Pseudomonadota > Alphaproteobacteria > Rhizobiales > Beijerinckiaceae > Methylobacterium. The sequence continues at coordinate 344 of JAKONB010000427.1, forward strand.
CGTGAGCGACAGGGCCGGATGATAGAACGGATCGTGCCGGATGGTGTCGCGCCAGCGCGCCACGAACCGAGCCGCCTCGCGCTCGAAGCGCAGGCGCGCCGGCCCCACCGCGGGGCCACGGCTGGTGGATTCGAGGTGGGCGACCACGGCGCGCGGCGTCCAGATCGTCTTGAAGCCGGCCGCCCCGAGGCGCAGACACAAGTCGACATCGTTGAAGTCGATGGGAAAGGCCGCCGCGTCGAGACCGCCCACCGCGTCGAACTTGTGCTTCTCCACCGCGAGGCAGGCCGCCGTCACCGCCGAGACCTCGTGCGCCACCCGCATCTGGCCGAGATGGCCCGGCGCATCGCCGGGGCGGCGGCGCAGGATGTGGCCGGCCCGGCCCCCGAGTCCGACGACGACGCCGGCATGCTGCAGGGTCCCGTCGGCGTAGAGCAGCTTCGCCCCCACGGCGCCGACCTCCGGCCGGCAGGCCTGGCGCACCAGGGCCTCGAGCCAATCGGCGCGCAGAACCGCGATGTCGTTGTTGAGGAGCAGGACGACCCGGCCGGCGGCGGCGGCGACGCCCGCATTGGTCATGGCGGAGAAGTCGAACGGGGCCGGCCAGGACAGGATGCGGACGCGCGGGTCGCGGCGCAGCGTCTCGTAATAGGCGAGCACGTCCGGGTCGGTGGAGCCATTGTCGACGATGACGAGTTCGAGGGCCGGATAGGCGGTCCCGTTGAGAACGCCCTCGCTCGCGCGGCGAATCAGGTCGAGGCGGTCGCGCGAGGGAATGACCACGCTCACCAGTGGCGCCGGCTCGGGGAGCGGCCAGAGCAGATCGACGCCGTCCTGCTCCGTCCGCAGCACGGCCGCGCCGGAGCGAACGAGCGCGTCGGCCTGGGCGGCGCTCGCACCGGCGGACGGGGGCGGGACCGAGGCGAGCACGCGCGGCAGGTGGGCGACGCGATCCGCCTGCACCGCGCGGGTCACGCCGAGGCCGAAGCGCGCGCGGACGCCATCGACGGGGCCGAGCGCTTCACCGCCGAGCCGGTCCAGCAGGCCCCCGGCGACCAGCATCGGGGCGCCCTGGTAGCCGGTGGCCAGGGCGAGGTCCGGGCTCCAATCCGGCTTCAGCCGCGGGACCGGCGGCACGCTGTTGATCACCTCGTCGCCATAGACCATCTCGGGCGCTTCGGGCGCCATGAGGGCGCGGGCGAGGATCGCCAGGGCATCCGGGGTGAGACGCTCCCCCGGCAGCAGCAGGCCGACCGCGCCGGCCCCGGAGGTCAGATCGCGGAGCGTGGCCTGCGCCGACCAGACGCGCTGGGTGATTCTCGCGTCGGCGAGGGCTGGATCGGAGCCCGGCCCGTCCCAGGCGACGACGAGTCTCCAATCGCCGTGGATCTGCGCTCGGAGGCTTCGCACCGTCTCGCCGACCCGAGCGGCGCTCGCCCGCCGGGCCGGGAGGATCAAGGCGACCGGGCACGCGACCGGCGGCCCATCGTCCGCCCGGATGCGGTCGCGGCGCCAGTTGGCGTAGCGGCGCATCGGCGTCGCCCCGCAGGCGCCCCGCAGGATGTCGCGGAAGCGGCGCTCGTCCCGCCGGACATCGTTGTAGAGGGCCGGGACGAATCGGAGCGGGCGCTTCCAGAGGCACTCGGCGAAGAGGCTGGCCCGATGGCGCACGCCCACCCGCTCCAGCTCGAAGCCGCCACGCGGATCCGTTGCCAGCTGGATCTCCCGGAGGTCGGCGGGCAGATAACCGAGCCAGACGGCCGCACCGAGGGCCGCCCCGGGCAGGACGACATCCTCGCCCCGCCCATCCGCCCGGATCAGGCGCAGCATCGGCCGGAGCGGGCGCGCGACCGCAGCCCCGCGATAGCGCAGCACCACCCAGCAGCCACGGGGGCCACCCGCGATCGACAGGCGCTGCGGGAAGAGCGGGTCACCGGTGGGTTCGAGCGCGAAGGCGGTCTCGCGTCCCGACCACACGCCCCCGCGCCCGGATGTCGGAGATCGGGATCCGGTCAGAACGCGTTCCCCCCTGCCCCGGCGGGGAGGTCCGGCGCGGCCATCCCCCCCTGCGGGCGCGGCACGGCCTTCACTCGGCGGGCGCCGGGTTGGTCACGGGCGCCTCGGAGGTGGCGGGGTCCACGGCCGGCGCCTTGCGGGGCTTGCTGCGGGCCGCGCGCGAAGCGGCGGGGGCGGCCCCGAGGCGAACCTCGATGTCATAATTGCCGACCATCGGCGCCGGGACGATGAGATTGTCCTCCACCACCGAGAACAGACCCTGCGCCTGCCCGGCCGGGACGAGCGTGGGGATCCGGCGGGTGCGCGTGGTGACGACCTTGCCGCCATACTTGATCGCGATCGTCACCGGGGCCTCGAAGCGACCGGCCGCGCCCGCCGGGCCGAGCAGGACATGCCCCTCGACACCGACCTTGACGCTGAGCGTCCCGTCCTGAAGCCGCGTACATTCGCGGGCGAGGCGGCTCAGCGCGATCTGGTGGCGCAGGCCGGTGCCGGTGCCGGTCTGAACCGAGGCTCCCCCCTCCGGCACCTCGACGGTGGGGCAGTAGGGCGGATCGAGATCCGCCGGCTGCGACGGCGGAACGGTGGGGCCGCCATACTTGAACATGTTGGTGAGGACGTTGCCGTCCTGCGCCCCGGCCCCGCCGGCGGCGAGGAGCGCGATGACGAGACATCCAGCCCGCTTGGCCCGCTCACGCATGGTCAACCGTCTCTCCACTCATCGAGGCCGTGCAAGGCCGCACGTTCAAGCCTGCCCGTTCAGCACCGTTATTTCAGGCTCTCGAAGCCCTGATCGAAGCCCTTCATCGAGAGGGGGATGCCGACCCCCTCTTCCGGGGTCTGGAACACGATGAAGGTCGCCTGCGCGCCGCCGCTGAATTGCTTGATCAGACCTTCGTCCATCACGACCTCGGCAACGCAGCCGGTGGTGAGGCAGCGCACGAAGCCGGCCCGGCCGACATCGGTCTTGTCGATCTTCAGGCCGAGGCCGGAGGGCAGCAGCACCCCCAGCGGTGCCACGACCCGCAGGAGGTAGCCGCGATTGTCCGCGGTCTTCAGGACGATGACCACGAGGGTGAGGTTCGGCCGATCCTCGGCGGCGAGGTATTGCACCAGGGCGCATTGCTCGGCCTTGGCCCCCGCCGGCGTCTCGCAGCGCAGCTGCCAGTCACCGAACGTGTTGCGGACCATGCCCTGCGCGGAGGCGGGACCGGGCGCGATCCCGGCGGAGAGCGAAACCAGAAGCGGCAGCGCCACCCAAAGGCCGACCCTCGTCAGACGACGCCGTGCGCAGAGCAGCATGTCACGAAACCCCACGCCCCGTCCCTTCATGGTCGCGCCCGCCGCCCCGCGGGCCGTTAACGAAAAACACGGGTGTTCCGACCATGCTGAGCCATTGGATGTCAAGCGAGGCCGCGACGCCGGGAACCGTCTTTCCCCTCGCGCGTACAGCCTCTAAGGCTGACCGCCACGCTTGCGCGCGAGACGGAGGCGAGGACCCTTTGACAGACGATCCCACCCGCGACCGGAGCGACCTCATGCGACTGTGCGCCCCCCTCCTGCTGCTCACCCTGGCGGGCGGCGTTCCCGCCATCGCCGAGCCGCTTCCGGTGGACGAGACCACCTATGTCGAGCGATCGCTCAACCGGGATGGTCCGCTCACCATCGAGCACCGCCCCATCGCCCGGGTGCCGGGGGGACGTCGCGGCGGCAGTGTCGCCGAGATCGCAGGCGGGTGCCGCGACGGAGGGATCATCCGCCGACGCGACGAGTTCGGCCAGCCGGTGATCCTGCGCCAGCGCGAGATCTGCGACAGCGTCGCCCCCCGGACCCTGAGGCCCGGCGACGTCGATCCGCGCCCGACCTGGCCGGAGGAGACGGTGGCGCGGCGCACGGTTCTGCGCAGCCGCGGCTGAACGGTCCCCTGTCACCCGAACCGGTGCAATCCGGCGCCGTTGCGCTTCAGCCAGCGCTCGGCCTCCTCGACATGCGGACAGAGACTGCCCACGAGGGTCCAGAACCGCGCGGAGTGGTTCATCTCGCGCAGATGCGCCATCTCGTGGGCGACGAGGTAGTCGAGCACGAGCGGCGGCGCGAGGATGAGCCGCCAGGAGAAATTCAGCTCCCCACGCGCCGTGCAGGACCCCCAACGGCTGCGGGTGTCGCGCACCGTGATGCGCTTGGGGGCCTGCCCCAGCTTCTCCGTGTAGAGGCGGACCGCCTCGGCGAGGTCCCGGCGCGCCTCGCGTTCGAGGAAATCCGCCACCCGGCGCGGTAGATGCGGCAGGGCGCAGGCCACGGAGATCACCGCCTCCCCATCCTGGCTCTCGATGCGCGTGAGCCCCCCGGTCTCGCCGCGATGGACGATACGGTGGTCGATCCCCCGCAGCGGCAGGATCGAACCCACCGCGAAAGCCACGCGAACGGGCATCCGCGCGAGCCGCGCGGCGATCCAGCCGCCATGGCCCAGGGCGAAGGTCTGCGCCGTGGCGAGGGACGTACGGGCCGGCAGGGTCATCACCACCTCGCCGGTGGCACTCGACACCCGCAGGGTCAGGCGCCGGGCCGTGGGCCGCCGCCGCAGGACGATGCGAAAGGTCTCGCCCTCGTGCGGGATGTCGAGATGGTCCGGATCAGGCCCGCGCAGGAGAGCGACTCGCATGGCCTCAGCTTAACCGCCACCGCGCCCCGCCGCCATCGGGCGGAACGCCTCCCCGGGCGGTCCCACCCCATCATCCTCAGTCAATCCGGCGGACTCGACCCGCCGCTCAATCCTCCGAGGGCTGGTGGGCCACCATCTGCACCTCGGCCACCGGCCCGGCCTGCATCTCGCGGATGAAGGCGGCGATGCGAGGGGCGATGATCGTGCGGTAGCGCGAGCCGTTGAAGACCCCGTAATGGCCCACTTCCTTCTGGAGATGGTAGGCCTTGCGCTCGGCGGGCAGGTTGGGCGTGAGTTCGAGGGCCGCCAGGGTCTGGCCGACGCCGGAAATGTCGTCGTTCTCGCCCTCCACCGCCAGGATGGCGCATGTGCGGATCGCCCCGAGATCGACCCGCGCCCCACGATGGATCAGCGTCCCCCTGGGGAGCGCGTGATCGACGAACACCACCTTCACGGTCTGGAGGTAGAATTCGGCGGTGAGATCCATCACCGCCAGATACTCGTCGTAGAAGTCCCGGTGCTTCTCCGCCGAGTCGCCGTCCCCCTTCACGAGATGGTCGAACATGTCCGAATGGGCATTGACGTGGCGGTCGAGGTTCATCGCCATGAAGCCCGAGAGCTGGAAGAAGCCCGGATAGACGCTGCGCCACGCGCCCGGATAGCCCACCGGCACGGTGGTGATGCAGTGGCGCTCGAACCATTTGGTGCCGCGCTCCTGGGCGAGGCAGTTCACGGCGGTGGGCGAGCACCGGGTGTCGATGGGGCCGCCCATGAGGGTCATGGAGGCCGGCACAGTGGCGTGCCCGCGCGCCTCCATCACCGCGATGGCGGCGAGCACCGGCACCGCAGGCTGGCACACGGCCATCACGTGGAGGTCCGGTCCGAGTTCCGCGAACAGGTCGATGAGGTAGTCGATGTAGGTGTCGAGATCGAAGCGCCCGGCGGCGAGCGGCACCATGCGGGCGTCGGTCCAATCCGTGATGAAGACCTGATGGTCCGGCAGCATCGCCTCGACGGTGCCGCGCAGGAGGGTGGCGTAGTGCCCGGACATCGGCGCCACGATGAGGAGTTTCGGCTGCGGCGCGCTCGGCCCCTGCACGAACCCCCGGTCGAAGGTGACGGCCCGGCAGAACGGTCGCTCCCAAACCACCCGCTCGATCACCGGCACGCTCCGGCCCTCCACCCACGTGCCGGTGAATCCGAAGCTCGGCTTGGCGTAGCGCCGCGTCACCCGCTCGAACATCTCGCAGGCCGCCGCCACGCTGCGCGCGTAGGGTCCGTAGGACAGCGGGTTGCCCGGATTCTGCAGGCTGTGCTTGACCATGTCGGCGGCCACCCGCGCCGGCGTCGTCATGATCCGGGCGGTCTCATACCAGTAGTAGGACAGGTTCACAGGTGTCTCTCCCTGTTCCGAACGGTGCTCCGCCCCCCGCGAACGAGGCGCGGCGCATCTCCCGTGCC
>JAKONB010000454.1 GCA_022702195.1 Beijerinckiaceae bacterium
CCGGGACGATGCTCCGGCCTGACAAGGCGCGTCGTCGGAGGCGGACATAACGAGTTTCGGGCTTTCCCGCGACCGGAGATTCGAGGCCTTCGCTACGGAACCGGGGCGGCGGCGGGCCGTGACGGCGGAAACGCCGTGCCGGGACAATCGGGGGAGGGCGCTCGGCCCGGCTCGCAGGCGGGAATCGCCGGGCGGCCCCCATTCTCGATCCGGGTCTCCCGCAGGCTGTCGAATCGCCAGAGACCGACGCCGATCACCGCGAGGATCGCCAGCAGGCCGGCGGTGGCGAGGGGGACCCAGCGGGGCATTGTCATCGGCCTGTCTCCGTCACGGGTCCTCGAACGACGGCCTCGCGGCCGGCCTGGGTTAAGACCCGCCACGCGACGGCGGGTTCCCATTTCGAGACCGTCCGAAATCGTGGGATTGAGGCCGGGCTAACGGATCTCGTCCATCTTGCTCCTCGAGCCACGTTGCGTATCGGCTCGTGCGTACCGCGTAAGCCGCGTCCTGCCTGCTCGATGCACCGATCGAGCGGCAGGGCGCGCGCCCCGGCCCAGGCCCCCTAACGCTGCGTCGGCGCGCCTGAGACGGATCGTTCCACCCAAGATCAGGCCCAGTGTTCGAATCGCTGCATCGAGCAGATGGTGATAACTGGCTACGTCGATATGGGCCGGCGCGATCGTTTGGTGTGATTATAAACTGCATTTGTCGGGTCGGTTTCGTCATGACGCTCCGGCGTGCCCGCCATCGGCGGCGCGCGGTGCGGGCTTGTCCATGAGCGGAGCCGGGACGAGTCCGCTGCGTGAGCGCGTCGGGCGGATCGTCGCCGGCCTGCGGCCGCTGATGCCGTTCTTCTGCCTGTACGTGACCTTCGGCGCCACGCTCGGCTTCCTCTCCGGCGGCGCGCCGCTGATCCTGCGCGCCCGCGGCATGGACCTCGCCGAAATCGGGTTGCTGCAACTCATCAACCTGCCGGTGGGGCTCACCTTCCTGTGGGCCTCGGCGCTCGATCGACTCCGCGTGCCGTTCCTGGCGCATCGGGTCGGCTGGATCGTCGCCGCGCAGGGAATGACCGTCGCGGGGCTGGCGATCCTCAGCTTCGGCGCGTCCTGGCCCCTGGAGCTCCTGCTGGCCCTCGCCATCGCCATCTGCGCCTGCATCGCCACCATGGACATCGCCCTGGAGGCCCTCGTCGTCGAGACGGTGCCGGCGGAGAGCCGCAGCTTCGTCGCCTCGGCCAAGCTCTGCGGTGCCTCGCTCGGCGGCATGCTCGGGGTCGGGGTCCTGATCGGCGCCTACGACCTTCTCGGCTGGCGGCTCGCGGTTCTGGCCTGCGCCGCCCTCGACCTGCTCTGCCTGCTGCCGATCCTGCGCTATCCGGAGCGGCGGCTGCACGGGCGCGGGGGCGCGCCCGAACGCTGGTCGGGATCGCTGGAGCGCCTGCGCGTCCTCGTCTCCCGGATCCTGGTGCTGGGCGCCTATTTCGCCATGACCTACCTCCTGTCGGGACCCAACACCCTGGCGCTGCTCGACCTCGGCGTGCCGCTCTCCCGGGTCGGCTTCCTCACGGGCAGCCTCCTGCCGGCGGTGAACCTCGTCATGGCGCTGCTGGCCCCGGCGCTGGCCGCGCGCTTCGGGATCGTCCGGCTGATCGTGGCCGGAGCGTTCGGCGTCCTCGCCTCGGGCGGACTGATGGCGGGCGCCTGCGCGGCGCAGGCGCCCGGCCCCGCCATGGCCGCCACCGTGCTGAACTTCGTTTGCGGCGGCCTGCTGGGCGTGCCGGTGTTCAACATGATCTATCGCTGGGCGCAGGGGCCGCGGCCGGCGGGCGACTACGCGCTGCTGTTCGGTGCCGCCTTCTTCGCCGCCATGCCCCTGCGCGTGGCCTCCCCGGCGCTGGCCGACTGGGCCGGCTGGCCGGCCTATTTCGCCGCCGCCATGCCGCTCTACGCCCTGGCCGCCGCGTGGCTCGCCGTCACCGTGGACCGGACGCTGCGGGCTGACCGGGCGGCGGCGCGATGATCGCCGAACCGGACATCCGGGTCGGACCTGCCCAACGCTGCGGCGGCACGTCGAAACATGCCGGATCATCCGCGCCCGGGAGAAATTTTCCTGTCAAGTGCTACCTTCAATTTATAGCAAATCTAATGTAATTCATGATGCAAAAGTTGTATAAATGTCATATTTCATTCACGTCGCCGTGAGGTAGACATCGAATACGAGATGAGCAGCGCTCAGGTTTGTGTTCGGGATCACCAAAATCATGGAATATCGGCTTGCCTGCTGGGATAGTGATGCCGGGCGCGTCATGTCCCGGTCCCGTATGCGCCTCGTCCTGTCCGCCACCTGCAGTGCGCTGTTGATGGGGGCGGCCAGCGCGCAGGGCACGGTTGCCACCGATGTCGAGCTCTCGGAACTGAGCGTGACCGGGTTGGGAGCCGGTCGGGGCCTCAGCACCGCCCTCTACGGGGCCGGTGGGCCGTCCGGTCCGGTTCCGGGCTACGTCGCCAGCCGCAGCGTGGTGGCGACCAAGACGGACACCCCCATTCTCGAGACGGCCCAATCCATCTCGGTGATCGGCCGCAAGCAGATCGAGGATCAGAACGCGCTCACCCTCAACCAGGCGCTGCGCTACACCCCGAGCGTCACCACCGAGCAGCGCGGCACCTCCGGCGCGACGCGCCTGGAGCAATTCTACATCCGCGGTTTCACGGCGCCCGTGTTCCTCGACGGCATGATCCTGCCGGGCGGGCGCGACGCCTTCCCGACGGTCGATCCGTTCCGGCTGGAGCGCGTCGACGTCATCAAGGGGCCGGCCTCGGTGCTCTACGGGCAGGCAGGCCCCGGAGGCCTCGTCAACCTCGTCTCGAAGGTGCCGCAATTCGTCCGCCACGGGGAGATCTTCGTGCAGGGCGGCGACTTCAACACGCTGCGCGGCGGCGTCGATGTCGGCGGCCCGGTGCCGTCCGAGGCGGGTCCCCTCGCCGACCAGTTCGCCTACCGCGTCATCGCCTCCGGCCTGAACGCCGACGGGCCGGTGCAGACGACGCGGGTCGAGCGGGTCTTCATCAATCCGAGCCTGACCTGGCGCCCCTCCCTCGACACCAATCTGACGATCATCGCGAATTACCAGCGCGACCCCTATTCCGGTTATTACGGCGCGCTGCCGGGCAAGGGCACCCTGTTCCCCTCGAATTTCGGCGTCGCGGGCGGTCCGCTCGGCCGTCTGCCGCGCAACTTCTACGACGGCGATCCCAACGTGGAGCGCTCCGACCGGACCCAGGCTTCGGCCACCTACATCTTCGACCATCGCGTCGACGACACCTTGCGCGTCCACTCCACCGGCCGCTTCCTGCGCACGCTCGGCGACTACCGCAGCCTCTACGACAGCTCGGCGAACACCTTCGCCTGGGCCGGCCGCTACCTGGCCCGGCAGGTCGGCGCCACGAACGTCGCGGTCGATGCCTTCACCACGGACACCAACGTCGTCGGCAACTTCGACACGGGCATCTTCGGGCACACCGTGCTGGCCGGCCTCGACCACCGGACCGTCTACACCAAGACGTTCAGCACGCCCTTCCCGAACGTGCCCCAGAGCCTCGATCTGCTGAACCCGGTCTACGGTCAGACCATCGCCGTTCCGGCCTTCACGGCCTTGTCCGACATCACCGCGCAGCAGACCGGCCTCTACTTCCAGGACCAGATCAAGTTCGACCGCCTGCTCCTCACGCTCGGCGGACGCTACGACTGGGCGCGGCAGTCCGGACCGACGCGCACCCTGGCCACGGGCGCCGTCACGGGGCAGGACGCGCCGGCCGAGGCCTTCACCGGCCGCGCCAGCCTGCTCTACCTCTTCGACAGCGGCCTCGCGCCCTATGTCAGCTACTCCGAGGCGTTCGAACCGATCCTCACCGGCCTGATCTACGACGGACGGCCCGATGCCGGCCGCCTGCCGGACCCTGCTTCGAGCCGGCAGTTCGAGGTCGGCGTGAAGTACCAGCCGCCCGGCACCGACATCCTGCTCACGGCCGCCGCCTTCGACATCACCCGCAAGAACGGCCTCTCACCGGATCCGGTCAATGGAACGCGCTTCTCGATCCAGACCGCCGAGGTCAACGTCCAGGGCGTGGAGTTCGAGGCGCGGGCCAACCTCTCGGAGAACCTGACGCTCGTGGGCGGCGTCTCCCTGCTCGACATCGTCAATTCCGGTGGTTCCGCGACCACGCTCAACGAGACCACACGCCAGCAGGTGCCCCTGCTCGGCCTGCGCCCGGCCCAGGTGCCCGACACCACGGTCTCGCTGTTTGCCGATTACCGCTTCCTCACCGGGCCGCTCGCCGGGTTCGGCATCGGCGGCGGCGTGCGTTATCTCGGCGCCTCGCAGGGCGATGCGGCCAACAGCTTCCAGGTTCCGGCCAACTACGTCATCGACGCGCTCGCCTCCTACGATTTCAGCCATTTCGACGCGTCGCTGAAGGGCATGCAGCTGCAGATCAACGCTCAGAACCTGCTCGACGAGAAATACGTCCAGAGCTGCGTCTTCCAGGCCTGGTGCTATTACGGCCTGCCGCGCACGGTCCTGGCGACGCTCCGCTATCGTTGGTAGGAGGACGCACATGCGCAAGGGATTCCGCCAATCGATGGCGTGGCTGCACGCCTGGTCCGGCCTCGTGGTCGGCTGGGTGCTGTTCGCGGTCTTCGTCACCGGCACCGCGAGCTATTACCGGGCGGAGATCTCCCGGTGGATGCGGCCCGAGCTGAGCGACGACCGGTCGTTCGGTCCGGCCGAGATGGCGGCAAGCGCGGAGCGCGGTCTGGCCTACCTCCAGGCGCATGCGGGCGAGGCGCGGAGCTGGTCCATCGCTCTGCCGCGCCCCGAGATGCCGCTGCTCGACCTGTTCTGGCGGACGGCCCCCGGCCGTCCGGCGGGCCATGTCCTGCTCGATCCGGAGACCGGGGCGCCGGCCCTGCTGCGCGAGACCCGGGGCGGCGATTTCCTCTACCGCTTCCACTTCGAGCTGAGCATGGCGCCGCTCTGGGGGCGCTGGGTCGTCGGCCTCTGCGCCATGGTGATGCTGGTGGCGTTGATCAGCGGCATCGTCACCCACCGGCGGATCTTCGCCGATATCTTCACCTTCCGGCGGGACAAGTCGGCCCAACGCGGCTGGCTCGATGCCCACAACGTCACCGGCGTGCTCGCCCTGCCGTTCCACCTGATGATCACCTATACGGGGCTGGTCACCCTCTCGCTCATGTACATGCCCTGGGGGGTGAACACCGCCTATCGCGGCGAATCCCAACGGTTCTTCGCCGAGGCCGGCCAGATCACCGCCCCCCGCGCGCCGGCCGGCCTGCCCGGAACCCTCGCCCCGGTGGGGCCGATGGTGCGGGAGGCCATGGCGACGATCCACGAGCCGCTGGAGCGGATCTCGTTCGTGAATCCGAAGGACGCCAACGCCACGGTGATCGCGGTGTTCGAGGAGCCGCCCGGTCTGTCGCACGAGCATCCTCAGATCGCCTTCGACGGCGCCACCGGCACCGTGCTGGAGGTCCGCGCGGGGGGCTTGCGGCCGGCGGCCAAGACCTTCACCACCATGGTCGGCCTCCACGAGGCGAAGTTCGCCGGGCCGGCGCTGCGGATCCTGTTCTTCCTCTGCGGGCTCGGCGGCTGCGCCATGGTCGCCACCGGCCTCATCCTCTGGACGGTGGCGCGGCTGCCGAAATCCGGGCAGGCGCGTCCCCTCGGGGTGCGGATCGTCCAGGTGCTGAATGTCGGCACCATCGCCGGCCTGCCCGGGGCGATCGCCGGCTATTTCCTGGCCAACCGCCTGCTGCCCGTGGGGCTGCCCGACCGGATCGACTGGGAGATCCGCAGCTTCTTCGCCGTCTGGCTGCTGCTCGCGTGTGTGGCGCTCCTGCGCCCGCCGGGCCGGGTCTGGCCCGAGCTGCTGCGCGCGGTGGCGGGCCTGTTCGTCGCCGTCGCGCTCGCGGACGGCGTGCGCGCGCTGGCGCAGCGACTCGACGGGGGCGCCGCGCCGGGCACCCTCGTCCTCGCCTTCGACGGCGTGATGCTGCTGCTGGCCGGCCTGCACCTGTTCGCGGCGCACAAGGTCGCGCGCTACGACGGGTCGGCCCGGCGCCGGTCCCCGGCCATGGCCGGAACGCCGCTGCTTCCCGCCGAATAGCCGCTCACCGGGGCGGGGTGGTGACCTCGGGCCTGGACTGGGTGTTCTGGGTCGCCCCCGTCTTCACGAAGGCGAACAGCAGCACCATGGCCAGGGCGGCGACGATGGCGGCGAAGGCGAAGAACCAGCGGTGCATGGGGCGATCCGGGGAGCGAGGGAAGGGGGCAGTCGCGGCGCGTCGTCCTGCGCCCAGGGGGGCGGTCCAGACCGGATCGGCCCAGCGTGTACGGAACCGATGCATCCCATTGACCGTGGAGCCTAACGCGACAGGCCGCCCCGAAGTTCAGCACGGTGCCCGGCAAGGTGACGCCCCGTGCAAACCCTGAAAGGATCGGCTCGATCCGCCGGCCCGATGTAACCGGCGGCCCGGACCGGACGCCGCGACCATCCAGGAGGCGCTTCGCGCAGCCGATGCCGCCGCGCAACCATCGGAGTCGCCCGATCATGATGACGCGCCGCAGCTTCAACACCGCGATCCTGGCCGGAGCCGCTGCGCTCATGCCCCGGTCGGCCTTCGCCGCTCCGCCGCCCCGCGCCCGCAACGTGGTGCTCGTCCACGGCCTGTTCGCCGACGGCTCGTGCTGGCTCGACGTGATTCCCCGGCTGCAGGCCGCGGGGCTGACCGTCACCTCGGTCCAGAACCCGCTCACCACCCTCGACGCGGCCGTCGCCTCGGCGCGCCGGGTGCTCGCCCGGCAGGAGGGGGCGACCGTCCTGGTGGGCCATTCCTTCTCGGGGATGATCGTCTCGGAGGTGGGCACCGACCCGAAGGTCTCCGCCCTGGTCTACGTTGCCGCCCGTGCCCCGGATGCGGGCGAGGATTACGCGGCCCTCGCCAAGACCTTCCCGACGGCGCCGGCTTCGGCCGGCATCCTGTTCGACGGCGACGAGGGGCGGCTCGGCGAGGCGGCCTTCCTGCGGGATTTCGCGGGCGATCTGCCGGAGGTCCGGGCGCGGGCGCTGCACGCGGTGCAGCAGCCGTTCCACCGGGCTTTGCTCGCCGGACGGACGAGTGAGGCGGCGTGGCGGGACAAGCCGAGCTTCTACGCGGTCTCCACCCAGGACCGGACCATCGACCCGGACCTGCAGCGTTTCATGGCCCAGCGCATGGGCGCGACCACCGTCGAGATCCCGTCGAGCCACCTGTCGCTGATCTCGCA
>JAKONB010000455.1 GCA_022702195.1 Beijerinckiaceae bacterium
CGATCCAGCTGCGGATGGTCTGGCACTTCTGGCACGCCGACGAGGATTACGGCCGTCGCGTCGCCGAGGGCGCGGGCATCGATCTGGAGAAGGCCAAGGCCCTGCCGCCGCTGCCGGGCCGCGCCGCGCCGGGCAAGCGCCTCCAGGCCGAGACCTATACGGACGGTTCCCAGGCCCACCGGGTCGCCGCCGAGTAGGGTTCGACCGGTTCAATCTCGAGACGAAGCAGAAGCCCCGCATGGCCCCCGCCCTGCGGGGCTTTCTCGTGGAGGGTCCGGTGAGGATGATGGAGCGCCGGGCCGGACCGGCTCAGCCGCGCCCCACCAGCCGGTCGCGCCCGGCGCCGAGGCTGAACAGGAGGGCGGCCCCGCCGATCGCGCAGAAGAACACGATCGAGGCCGTCCACCCCCCGGTGACATCGTGCGCGAGGCCGAAGCCCAACGGTCCCAGGGCGGCCACCGTGTAGCCGACGCTCTGCGACATGGCGGCGAGATCGCCGGCCGAGGCCGCGTCGCGGGCGCGCAGGACGATGATCGTCAGCCCGAGCCCGAACACCCCGCCGAGGCCGAAGCCGAGCAGCATCCCGGCGGGCAGGGCCACGCCCGGCGGCCCGAGGGCGAGGACGAGGAGCGACGCGACCGTGAGGCCGAGCAGAGCGGCGGCGAGCGCGCGCTGATCGCGGGTCCGGGCGGCGAAGGTCGGCACCAGGAGCGCCGCCGGGGCCTGTCCGAGGCTCATCAGCGAGGCGACGAACCCGGCCTCGATCGCGCTCATGCCCCGGTCGTGCAGCATCACCGGCAGCCAGCCGAAGACGATGTAGGCCAGGGAGGATTGCAGGCCCATGAAGCCGGTGACCTGCCAGGCGAGGCGATCGCGCCAGAGCGGCCGCCGCCGCACGGCATCGCGCCCCGTCGCGGCCCGGAGCGCGAAGAGCGCCCAGGCCATGGCGGCGACCAGGGCCGGCACGCCCCAGACCGCCAGGGCCGTCGCCCAGCCGCCGGCCCAGTCGGCCAGCGGCACCGAGAGGCCGGCGCCGGCCGCCGCCCCGAGGCAGAGGACCATCGTGTAGAGGCCGGTCATCGGCCCGGCCTGGGCGGGAAAATCGCGCTTGACGAGGCCCGGCAGCAGCACCCCCGCCAGCCCGATGCCGAACGCCGCCAGACAGGCGCCGACGAACAGGGGCGCGATGCCGCCGAAGCCGCGCAGGGCCGAACCGGCCGCCACCACCAGCACGGCGGCGAGCACGCCGCGATCCGCCCCGAGGCGGCGGATCGCCAGCGGACCCAGGGCGCAGGCGAGGCCGAGGCACAGGACCGGCAGGGTGGTGAGGAAGGCCGCCCCCGCGGCGCTCATTCCGGTCTCGGCGCGGATCCGATCGAGCAGCGGCCCCACCGTGGTAAGGGCGGGGCGCATGTTGAAGGCGACGAGGACGATGCCCAGCCCCACCAGGATGGGCCGGCCGCCCCTCTCACGAAGTCCCGTCACGCGCGGCGCCTTGCTCCCCATGCGCACAGCAGGCACGCCGCGAGCAGAATTCCGAAAGGAGTGTCGCCGAGGCTCGCATAGAGGGTCCGGCCGGAAATCCGGGCCGGGAGGTCGGCGTCGAGGACGCCCTCCACCCCGAGCGGCAGGCTGGCGACGATGCGGCCATGGGGATCGACCACCGCCGAGATGCCCGTATTGGCGTCGCGCACCAGCGGCAGGCCTTCCTCGACGGCGCGCAGGCGCGCCTGCGCGAAATGCTGGCGCGGCCCCGGCGTGTCGCCGAACCACGCATCGTTGGTGAGGTTGAGGATCAGCCCCGGCACCGGCGGCGGGCCGCCGGGGGGGGCCTCCGGCACGATCGCGCCGGGGAAGATCGCCTCGTAGCAGATGGTGGCGGCCGCCGGCGGCAGGCCCGGCACCGCGAGGATGCGCTGGGCGGCGCGGGTGCCGGGGGTGAACCCGCCGGGGATCGCCACGAATTGCCGGACGTGCAGGGCGCGCAGGGCGGCGTCCAGCGGCCCCGGCAGGTACTCGCCGAACGGGACGAGGTGGACCTTGTCGTAGACGTCGCCGAGCGTCGGCCCGGCCGCGATGGTCAGGATGGAATTGAAGAAGCGCGGCCGCTCGTTCGGCAGCGGCTCCTCGGCGCGGGCCGCCCCGGTGATGAGCTGCTTGCCCGCCGGGAAGACGGCGGCGATGCGCGCCAGGGAGGCGGGATCACGCTGGATCAGGAAGGGAAACGCCGATTCCGGCCAGATCACGTGGGTGACGTCGGCGATGCCGGACCGGTCGGGCGCGGCGGCCCGGTCGCTCAGCTCGAGGTAGCGGTCGAGGATGTCCTCACGGTTCTCCGGGCGGAACTTCGCATCCTGATTGAGGTTCGGCTGGACGAGGCGCAGGCGCACGCCGGCCACCAGCGGGTCCGGCCCCGGCGGCACGCGCGCGGCGCCGAGGAGCCCGAGGACGACCAGCGCCAGCAATGCAACCATGCCGGGTCCCCAGCGCCGGGCCGTCGTCTCGCCGGTGGCCAGCGTCGCGGGGGAAGCCGCGATGACGATCGCCAGGATCGTGAGGCCGTAGAGGCCGAGATAGGCCGCCCCCTGCATCAGCCAGAGGTTCTGCCCCAGCGCCATGCCGAGGGTGTTCCAGGGAAACCCGGTGAACAGGTGACCGCGCAGCCACTCGGCCGCCGCGAGCCCGAAAGCCAGGGCGAAGAGGCGCCCCGCGCCGGGCGACCAGACCAGACGCGCCAGGGCGAAGCCCACCCCGTAGAACAGGGCGAGCACGGCCGGCAGGCCGACCACGCCGAGGGGGAGGGCCCAGAGGAATTCCTCAGCCTCCACCAGGAAGGCCGCGCCGAGCCACCACAACCCGGCGGTGAGATAGCCGAACCCCCAGGCCCAGCCGATCAGCGCGCAGGGCAGGAGGGCGCCGAGATTGCCGCGCCGGCCGGTGGCGGCCCCGTCGACGAGCCAGGTCGCGAGGCAGAGCGAGACCACGAGGGCCGGCAGCAGCCCGAAAGGCGGCATCGCCAAGGCCCCGACGGCCCCCGCCAGGGCGGCGACGCCGAGGCGACGCCAGCCGGAGGTGAGCATCACCCCATGCGCCAGGGCCGCCAGCATTCCCGTGGCCGGGGCGGGGTGGATGCTGCGACCGCCGGCTTCCGCCGGGGCGCCCCTCATGGACGGGCCGTCACGGGGCGGGGGCTTCCACGTTCGGCGATGGCGGCGGCAAGGCGAGGGGCACCACGCTGGTGATGCGGGCCGGGCCGCGATGCAGCCGCAGGCGCTTCACCCGGCGCGGATCGGCATCAAGCACCTCGAATTCGAGGTCGCCCGGACCGGTGATCAATTCGCCGCGCGAGGGCACGCGCCCGGCCAAGGTGACGATGAGGCCGCCGATCGTGTCGATCTCTTCCGCCATGTCGCCCACCGCCGCCACGAGATCGACGCCGCTGGCCTCCGAGACCTCGGCGAGGCCGGCGCGGGCATCGGCCACGAACACCTCGCCCTCGCCCTCCACGCGCTGGACCAGGCGGCCCTCGGCCACGTCGTGCTCGTCCTCGATATCGCCCACCACCATCTCGACGAGATCCTCGATGGAGATGAGGCCGTCGGTGCCGCCATATTCGTCGATCACCAGAGCCATGTGGGTGCGGGTCGCCTGCATCCGCACCAGCAGGTCGATGGCCGGCATCGAAGGCGGCACGAACAGCACCGGCCGCTGGATGCGGGTGGCCGCCAGGGTGGCCGACAGGTCGACATTGGCGAGGTTGAGGGCGCGCAGGGCGCGCGTCCCCCGCCGGGGCCGGGGACCCGTCGGGGCGGCCGGCGGCGCGACGCCGTCCGCGGCCCCGGCGGCGGCGACGGGCGGGCGGCGGGTATTCGCCTCGGCGCGGGCGGCGATGTGGTCGACGAAGTCGCGGATGTGGACCATCCCGCGCGGGTCGTCGAGGGTCTCGCCGTAGACCGGCAGGCGCGAATGGCCGGCGGTGCGGAACAGCTTGAGCAGGTCGCCGAGGCTCGTGTCCATCGACACGGCGACGATGTCCGCCCGCGGGATCATCACGTCGTCCACCCGCACCTTGTGCAGGCCGAGCACGTTCTTGAGCATCGCCCGCTCCAGCGGCGAGAACGCGTTCTCGCCGGTATCGGGCTCCGCCAGCGCGTCCTCGATGTCGTCGCGCAACGAATCGCGCGGCCGCAGGTGGAAGACGTGCAGGAGACGGTCGTACCACGGCTCACGGGGATGAGCCTCGCCGTCACCATGGCTGGACGCGGCCTGAGCCGCGCCACGACTTCGATCGTTCGTCATGTCTCTCTGATCTGGAATGGCAGGCGGGATCGCCGGATACGCCGCTCAATCGGCGTAGGGATCGGGCACGCCGAGGGTGCCGAGAGCCGCGACTTCCAGGGCTTCCATAGCCTCGGCGTCTGCTTCGCCGGTCTCGTGGTCCTGGCCGAGGAGATGAAGGATGCCATGGACGAGGAGGTGCGCGAGATGATGGTTGAGCGGCTTCGACTGCTCGGCACTCTCGCGCAGCATCGTGTCATACGCAAGAACCACGTCGCCGAGCGGCCGGGCGAACGCCGCATGGGCGGGCTGCGGCGGCGCCGGGAAGGACAGGACGTTGGTGGGTTTGTCCTTGCCGCGCCAGGTCTTGTTCAGCTCCTGGACGGTGGCGTCGTCGGTGAGCAGGATGCTGATCTCCACCGGCCCCTCCGGCGGCTCCGGGGCGATCGCCAGTCCGGCCTCCACCGCCCGAATCACGAACGCCTCGAGGTCGGGCGCGACCGCGTCCCAGCGCCCATCCTCGATCGCCACGTCGATCTCGGCTTCGAGGGTCTGCGTCATGGGACTCACGGGGATGGGGCTCACGGACACGGGGCTCACGAATAGGTCCGGCGGCGCGGATTGGGATTGCGATCGGCCGCGTGCTCGCCGTGGGCGGCCGATTCGTAGGCGGTGACGATCCGGCGCACGAGATCGTGGCGCACCACGTCCACGTCGCGGAACGTGACGCGGCCGATGCCCTCGACCCCGTCCAGGATGGTGACCGCCTCCACCAGGCCGGAGCGCTGGCCCGGCGGCAGATCGACCTGGCTCGGATCGCCGGTGATGATCATCCGGGAATTCTCGCCCAGCCGGGTGAGGAACATCTTCATCTGCATCGAGGTGGTGTTCTGCGCCTCGTCCAGCAGGACGACCGCGTTGGTGAGCGTGCGCCCGCGCATGAAGGCCAGCGGCGCGATCTCGATGATCCCGGTCTGAAGGCCGCGATCCACGTGGCGCGCCTCCATGAAATCGTAGAGCGCATCGTAGATCGGGCGCAGATACGGGTCGACCTTCTCACGCATGTCGCCCGGCAGGAAGCCGAGGCGCTTCCCGGCCTCCACGGCGGGACGCGACAGGATGATGCGCTCCACATGGCCCTGCTCCAGCAGGGAGACCGCGTGGCCGACAGCCAGCCAGGTCTTGCCGGTCCCGGCCGGCCCCTCGGCGAAGACGAGTTCGTTGGCCCGCAGCGCCTTCATGTAGGCATCCTGCGCGGCGTTGCGCGCCCGGACGGCGCCGCGCTTGCGGGTGGCGATCTGGTCGAAGACCGGGCGATCCGGCTCGGCGCTGACCTCGGCGGCCGGGAACAGGTTGCCCTGGCGCGTGGTCTCCTGGATCGCCCCGTCGACGTCGCCGAGGGTCAGGGCGGTGCCGCCGGCCTTGACCCGGGCGTAGAGCC
>JAKONB010000463.1 GCA_022702195.1 Beijerinckiaceae bacterium
CATCGCCGCCCAGGTCGATTACCTCGCCGAGCTCGTCGGCAAGTACCCGATCGTCTCCATCGAGGACGGCATGTCCGAGGACGATTGGGAGGGCTGGAAGCTGCTCACCGACAAGGTCGGCGCCCGCTGCCAGCTGGTGGGCGACGACCTGTTCGTCACCAACGTCACCCGCCTGTCGCGCGGCATCAGCGAGGGCACCGCCAACTCGATCCTGGTGAAGGTGAACCAGATCGGTTCGCTCACCGAGACCCTGGCCGCCGTCGATATGGCCCAGCGCGCCGGCTACACGGCGGTGATGTCCCACCGCTCCGGCGAGACCGAGGATTCGACCATCGCGGATCTCGCGGTCGCCACGAATTGCGGGCAGATCAAGACCGGCTCGCTCGCCCGCTCCGACAGATTGGCCAAGTACAACCAGCTGATCCGCATCGAGGAGGGCCTCGGCTCCCAGGCGCGCTACGCCGGCCGCGACGCCTTCAAGATCCGCGCCGCCCACTGAACGACGGCGAACCGGGAATCCACACGGCCGCGAAGCGATTCGCGGCCGTTTCTTTGCGCCCTGCCGCCCTATCTGACCGGTATGGACAACGCCTCCGACGCTCCGGCCCTGACGATCTATCACGACGGGGCCTGCCCGCTCTGCGCCGCCGAGATCCGGCTCTACCGCCGGTCGCGCGGCGCCGCGCGCCTCGCCTGGGTCGACGTGAGCGGGGACGGCCCGGCCGAACTCGGCCCCGGCCTCACCCGCGGCCAAGCCCGCGCCCGCTTCCACGTCCGGGATGCGCAGGGGCGCCTCGCCTCGGGGGCGGCCGCCTTCCTCATCCTGTGGTCGCACCTGCCGGCCTGGCGGGGACTCGCCTGGCTGCGGCACGTTCCCGGCCTGCCGATCGTGGCCGAGATCGCCTACCGGGCCTTCCTGCCCCTGCGCCCGTGGATCGCCCGCCGCGTCCCGGGCCGCCCGTCCTGCGAGAGCGCCTGCACCCCGGAGCGGCGCTGAGCCCCGTGCGCAATCCGTTCCGGCCGTTCTGGTTGCGCCCGCGCCTCCTCGGCTCCCTGGCGCTCACCCGCGTGCTCGCCCTGACCCTGCCGTCTGGCGGCCGGAGCCGCGCAGCATTGAAGGTGCGCGCAGCATTGAGGACGGCCCTGTGCTAAGGGCTCGCCGAACGGATTGCGCAGGAAGACAGCCCATGCAGACGGATGCGATCGAGGCGCGGCTCACCGCGATTTTTCGCGACGTGTTCACGGACCCGGCCCTGACGATCGGCCCCGACACCACGGCCGACGACATCGCGGGCTGGGATTCGGGACGGATGATCGAGCTGATCGTGGCCGCCGAATCGGACTTCGGCCTGCGCTTCACCACCCGCGAGGTCGACGGCATGGCGCGGGTGGCCGATTTCGTCGCCATCATCGCCCGCAAGCTGGCGGCCAAGGCCTGAGCCCCGCCGCGATGTCGCTCTGCTGGCTGCCCGACCTCACCGACTGGCCGCAAGCCTGCGCCGCCGCCGGCGACCTGTCCTTCGACGGGTTCGTGCGCCTCGCCAGCACACGGCTCGACGCGTCGCGCACCAACCAGCTCGACCGGCTGCTGGCCCGCCGCTTCCCGGACGGTGCGCCGGGGGCACCGGGGACGCGGCCGGTGCGGCTGGCGGTCTTGTCCTCCGCCACGGTCGCGCATCTCCTGCCGGCGATCCGGATCGGCGGTCTGCGGCGCGGCATCCGGGTCGAGACCTACGCGGGACCGTTCGGTGCCTATTGGCAGGATCTGGTCGATCCGGATTCCGGCCTGCACGCCTTCGCCCCCGACGCGGTGCTGATCGCCCTCGACGCGTTCCATCTCTCGGCGCTCGGGGCGGAGGCGGCCCTGGCGCATCTGCGCGACCTCTGGCGCGGGGTGCGGGAGCGCTTCGGCGGCCCGGTGATCCAGCAGACGCTGCTGCCGGTGGCCCTGCCGCTGCTCGGCGCCAACGAGCACCGCCTCGCGGGCGCGCGCCACGCGACCATCGCGCGGATCAACCACGCCCTGCGGGAGGCGGCGGACGCGGCGGGCGTCGACCTCCTGGCCCTCGACGATCAGGTGGCCCGCCACGGGCGCGACGCCTGGCACGATCCGGTCTGGTGGCTGCGCGCCAAGCAGGAGGTCGCGCCCGCCGCCGCGCCCCTCTACGGCGACCTCGTCGGACGCCTGCTCGCGGCGGGGCAGGGCCTGTCGAAGAAATGCCTCGTCCTCGACCTCGACAACACCCTGTGGGGTGGCGTGGTGGGCGATGACGGGGTGGCGGGCCTGGTCCTCGGCTCCGGCAGCGCCGAGGGCGAGGCCTTCCTCGGGCTCCAGGCTTACGCCCGGGATCTCGCGGCCCGGGGCATCATCCTGGCGGTGGTGTCGAAGAACGACGCGGCCAACGCCCTGGAGGCCTTCGAGACGCATCCCGAGATGCTGCTGCGGCGCGGCGACATCGCCGCCTTCCTGGCCAATTGGGACGACAAGGCCCGGAACCTGCGCCGGGTGGCCGCCAGCCTGGGAATCGGCCTCGATGCCCTGGTCTTCGTCGACGACAACCCGTTCGAGCGCGAGCTGGTGCGGGCCGAATTGCCGATGGTGGCGGTGCCCGAACTGCCCGAGGACCCGTCGGGCTATGCCGACCGGATCGCCCAGGCCGGTTATTTCGAGGCCCTCGCCATCACCCCGGAGGATCGCGCGCGGGCCGGGCTCTACGCCGCCAATGCCGAGCGGACCCTGGCGGCGGCCGAGGCCGCCGACCTGCCGAGCTATCTGGCCGGCCTCGCCATGCGGCTGGTCTGGCGCCCGTTCGACGCCGTGGGCCTCGCCCGCATCGTCCAGCTCGTCAACAAGACCAACCAGTTCAACCTCACCACCCGGCGCATCACCGAGGACGAGGCGCGGGGGCTGATCGACGATCCCGACGCGGTCGCGCTGCAGGTCCGCCTCGTCGACCGGCTCGGCGACAACGGCATGATCGGAATCGTCATCGCCCGCCGCGACGGCTCCGACGCCTTCGTGGTGGAGACCTGGCTGATGAGCTGCCGGGTGCTGGGGCGCGGCGTCGAGGCGGCCATGCTGGCGGTGCTGGCCGGGGCGGTGGCCGAGCGGGGCGGCCGCGCCCTGATCGGGCTCTACCGGCCGAGCCCGAAGAACGCGATGGTGGCCGGGCATTATCCGGGCCTCGGCTTCACGCCCCTGGAGCCGGACGGGGCGACGGAGCGCCACCGCCTCGACCTGTCGGCCTACCGGCCGGAGCCGGGTCCGATCCGGATCGATCGGGGCTGACGCCAAGGAGCCAGGGACGGAGCCAGGGAAGGGGGCAGGGACGGGGCGGGCACGGGGGCGGCCTCGAGCCGCCGGCCCGCCGACCAGACGCGCTCCCCCTCCGGCCCGGTGACGACCAGCCCCATCATCAGGTCGCGATAATGGCCCGGAATCTTCGCCGCCACCCAGACCCGCTGCCAGACCTCCCGCCGCGACAGGTCGGCATCGCCCCATCCGTAGCGGAAATGCCCGATGGCGGCGCCGATCCGGTCCCCCCGGAACGCCTTCGGGACCCAGACCCAGGTGGAGAAGACGTGGACGCGCCCCGCATCGAGGTGATCGGTGCGCTCGCGCCGGCCGAAGACGTTGGGATCGGCGCGCACCGGACCGAGGACGTGCCGCGCCGGCAGGCCGGACATCGCCGACCGGAGGCTCCGGGCCAGCAGGTTCGGCGGGCGCGGTGACGGCGGCGGCTCGGGCGCTCCCGTGGCGAGCGCCCGAGCCCGCCGGCACAGGTCGAGCCAGGATGCGAGGTCGATGTCGTAGGCGGTCACGTAGGGGGCGAAGCGGCGGACATGGCCGATCATCAGGGTCTCGTCCCGCCGGCTCACCGTTCCGGCCCCGGTCGCGTCCGCCCTCACATGGAGCAGCCGGCCCGGCCCGTGCCGGCGGATCGCGCGGGCGAGGGCCGCGACGGCTTCGGGAGAATCCTCCGCGCCGCCCTTGCGCACGAAGATCTTCTCGCCCTCGGCCAGATCCTCCAGCAGGCGGCGCTTGAGGTAGGCGACCTTGCCGAGCTCGCGCCGATGGATCGATTCCGGCGCGGTCTGCTCCACGAAATCCGAGGTGTTGTAGGGGAAGCCGTAACGGCGGCTATGGCCGAACAGCCGCCCGGTGGGCGCCACCAGCACCTCGAGATCGTCGGGGCCGCCATACTCCGAGAAATCGGTGTCGAGGGCGTGGATGAGAGCGTCGATCCGCACCGACGAGAACCGGAACAGGCCGAGCGGCTCGGCGCCGCAATAGCGCTGGACGAGCCCGAACTCGCAATTGTCGCCCAGCCCCTCGAACCCCTGGATCAGGTCGCTCGCCTCTTGGGGCGGGGAGGCGGGCGGGGAGGCGGGCAATGTCTCGCGGTGCCAGGGAAACCTCATCCGGCACGCATAGCGAGCTGGCCCCACCACCTCAAGCTGCCTGGTCCAGCTCGCCCGAGAACCGGGGACCGCGTCCCGGGCCGATGCCCGATACGGTTTCGGGCGGATCCCTCCGGTTGCCACGGTCGCAACAGACCGAATGGATCCACCGGCGACGGTCTTGGAGTGCCTCACAATCCCCC
>JAKONB010000469.1 GCA_022702195.1 Beijerinckiaceae bacterium
TGACCGGTGCGCGCGAACCACCCGAGTTTCTTGATGTCGATGTAGATCCGTTCGCCGGGCCGTTCGCGTTCGTAGCGGCGGACCGGCTCGGGCGGCTCCAGAGCCGCGTTGCGGTTGAGACCCAGACGCCGCAGGACACGGCTCACCGTGGCGGGTGAGACGGACAGATCGCGGGCGATCTGCTGGGCGGTCAGGCGCTGCCGGCGTAGAGCCTCGATCGCGTCGACGGCGGCGGCGGACGTTGGCCGCTGCAGGGTGTGGGGCCGGGACGAGCGGTCGCGCAGTCCCGCCACGCCCTCGGCCTGGAAGCGCGTGACCCACTTGCACACCGTCCTCAGGCAGACGCCCATCGTCTCGGCGACCGCCTGTGCCGTGCCCCCACTGAGCACCAACCGCACCAGCCGCTCTCGACCGGACGGCGTCATCGCGCATTCTCATGGATGTTCATCCGGTTCCTCCGGGGCTTCTGACGTCTCGCAACCTCAGCTTCCTCGGTCCGGACCGGATGGATAACCTATGGAAAGCTCACAGCTAGAGCATTCTTCTTGAACCGGGTCGCTCACGATGCTGGCTGACCCATCCGTCCGAGCCCCTTGGTGCCGATGGTCCTGACCCGTCACCAACGATATCGCAGGGTCGCGAGAATCGTCTGCCGGTTGCCATAGAAGCATCCGGTGGCGGCAATGCACGTCGTCACGTAGGTCCTGTCGAAGAGGTTCGTCGCGTTGAGTGCGAGATCGACGCCCCTGAGCGTGGGATAGCGATACCCGAAATCGTACCGCAGGGCCGCATCGACGAGCGTGACCACCGGGGTCCGGTAGAGGTTGGCGTTGTCGCCCACCGATACGCCGATGTAGCGCAGGCCCGCGCCCAGGCCGAGACCCGCCCAGTCCCCCGTCCGGACCGTGTAATCGAGCCAGGCGGAGGCCTGGTGACGCGGAACGAAGGGCAGTTCGTTCCCGACGATGCTGACCCCCGCCGCATTGGCGTTGGCTTTGGTGAAGCGGCTGTTCATGGCCGCGTAGGAAGCGACGACGTCGAGGCTGTCGGTCAGGCTCGCCTTGGCCTCGAGTTCCAGCCCGCGGACCCGGGCCTCGCCGGCCTGGGTGTTGAAGCGGAAGTCCAGCGCATCCGGCGTCAGCACGTTCTGCTGCTTCAGGTCGAACACCGTTCCGGTCAGCAGGAGGTTGGTTCCCGCCGGCTGCACCTTGAGGCCGCCCTCGATCTGATCGCCGGTGGTGGGCGCGAAGGGCGCGCCGAGGCGGTTGGTGCCGGAGGTCGGCTGGAAGGAGGTCGCGTAGCTCACATAGGGGGCGAGGCCGCTCTCGAAGAGGTAGCTCAGGCCGACGCGACCGGTGAAGGCGGCGTCGTCCTGCTTCACCTGGCTCAACGCGCCGGTCGCCGCCGTCCGGGTGCGGGTGATGGCGTCCGCCCAGTCCTGCCGCCCGCTCAGGGTGAGGCTGAAGCCGACGAAGCGGATCTCGTCCTGGGCGTAGAGGCCGACCTGATTGCGCCCTTGGGTGATCCGCCTGCCCAGCGGCGGCCGGGTGACCGTGCCGGCATAGACCGGAGCGAAGACGTCGACCGACGGGACGCCCTGCAGTTTCGATTCGTCGTAGCGCGCATCCTCGCGCAGGTAGTCGGCGCCGAGGAGCAGGGTATGGGCCAACGGGCCGGTGGCGAAGCGCGCCTCGGCCTGGTTGTCGACGTTGAACAGGTTCGAACGCTCCGGGAAGGCCCAGGCATAGCGGGAGAGGGTGCGGCCGTCGGTCAGGAGCTGGATGGCCTGAACGCGCCGGGTGTCGGCTTCCACATGGGCGAAGCGCAGGTTCTGGCGCATGGTCCAGACATCGTTGAACCGATGCTCGAAGGCGTAGCCGATGAAGCCCTGGTCGAGCTTGAACCGGTCGTAGTTCGGTTCGCCGATGAAGCGGCTGGTGGGAATGCGCCCGCGCGGGTTCGTGTACAGGGTGCCGAGCGTCGGCAGGCCCTGCGGCGCTCCGCCCCCGGGCGAGTCGATGTGCAGGTATTGCGAGAGGATCGTGAGCGACGTGTCGGCATCCGGCCGGACCGTGACGCTCGGCGCGATGTAGACCCGGTCCTCCTCCAGGTGATCCACCTGGGTGCCGGTGGTGCGGGCGAGCCCGGTCAGCCGGTACAGGACCTTGCCGTCCGGATCGACCGGACCCGACAGATCGAAGGCGGCCTGGGCGCGTCCGAAGCTGCCGGTTTGAAGCTGGATCTCGCGCACGGGAACCGCACTCGGCCGCTTGCTGACGAGGTTGAGCAGGCCGCCCGGCGAGTTCTGCCCGTAGAGCCCCGAGGAGGGGCCTTTCAGCAATTCGACGCGCTCCAGGCCGTAGGATTCGATGCGCGGCTGCGAATATCCCAGTGCCCCGAACGGCAGACGCAACCCGTCGAGGTAGCGTCCGGGCACGAAGCCGCGGACGTAGAGCCAGTCGTAGCGCACATCCGTGCCGTACTGGGTGAGGACCCCCGGCGTGTAGAGAAGCGCCTGGCTGACGCTCTGCGCCTGCCGATCCTCGATCTCCTTTCGGCCGACGACGTTGACGGCCTGGGGCGTCTCCAAAACGGAGGTGCCGGTCTTGGTCGCGGTTGCGCTGCGCCGGGCGACGTAGCCATGCGTGGGGCCGAGGGCGGTGTCGCCGCTCACCTCCAGCGCATCGAGGACGACGGTGCCGTCATGGGGGCCGGCGGGATCGATCTCGGCCACGAGGCCCACGAGGGTCGCCGCGCGCTTGGCCGTGAATTGCGGCACCAGACCCGTGCCCGCGAGCAGGTGCCGGAGCGCGTCCTCTCGGTCGTAGCGTCCGGTGATCGGCGTCGCGCGGAGCCGGCGGGTGGCGTGACTGTCGTAGATCAGCTGGACGCCGCTGGTCGCTCCGTAGACCGCCAGGGCCTCGTCGAGGGGCTGGGCGGCGATGGCGAAATCGAGGATGTCGTCCGCCTCCGCGACCACCGCGGCCACGCGGGAGATCCGCGCGCCGATGGCCGTCCCGTCCCGCTCCGCGCGGGCGATGGCCGCCGCGGTCGGCGTCGGCAGGGCGAGCACCAGCGCCGCGACACCACTCAATCCCGTGACCATGCGATAGCCGTTCCCCGTCCGGTTCGCCCCGAATCCTCGCATCGTCATTCGACCCACCGTCCTTGCGCGGCGTGTCACCGCGGCCCCGGCGGGTCATGATCGCCCGCCTGATTCCTCAGACGCGCGGCGGGTGACGCGCCCGCAAAAAAACTCGGCGGTTCCGTGCCCCGGCCTTTCCGGGCTCAGCGCAGGACGACGAGCCGGTCGCCGAGCCTCACCTCCGACAAGGCGAGGGCGGTCCGGATGCTGCGCAGGGCCTCTTCCGGACGGGCCAGATGAAAGATTCCGGTCACGCGCCGGCTGGCGGCCGTCGAACTGCCCAGGACGATCCGGCCGGGGCGGTATCGGTTGAGGTCGTCCACCACCTCCGACAGCGGCGCGTCGCGGAAGACGAGAAGGCCCCGCCGCCACGCCGCCGCCTGGGCGATGTCGATGGGGTGGACGCCGCGCCCCTCCCGCCCGACCCTGATCTCCTGGCCGGTCGTGAGGCGCGTCGCGGGGGTTCCCGACGCAGGAACGACCGTGACGCTGCCCGAGAGGCAGGACATGTCGGCATCCAGGCCACCGACCCAGCCGGAGAGACCTTCGCGTGGTTTGCAGCGAACGATGAACTCCGCCGCCTCACCCGTCTCGGTGACGAGGCGCGCCTCGCCCACGCCCAGGGTGATGGCCGCGCGGCCAGTCGGGACCGTCACGGCCACCGATCCCGCATGCAGGACGAAGTCCTGCCGCAAGTCGTCGAGGTGAGCGTCCAGAACGGTCTCGGCATCCAGCTCGATGCGGAGGCCGTCCGCCAAGGCCAGCGTCCGGATCTCGCCGGTTCCGGTCCGGTAGGCCGCGCTTAGCGCCGGCCAGCGCAACGCGAGCGTGGCGCCGGCAGCGGCGATGGAGGCCGATGCGACGCCGCCCGCGGCCACCCGGCCGAGCATGCGGCGGCGCGTGATCTCACGGGGGACGGCGCGGGTGGCCGCCACGCCCGCCGGAGCCGCAAGGGCGTGGCCCGCCTGCTTCCAGAGTCCCGCCGCGGCCCGGAAGGCGGCGTCGTGCGCCGGATCGGCGTCGCGCCAGGCGGCCAGCGCCCGGGCCTCGTCCTGCGTCGCGGCGCCGGATGTCAGGCGAACGACCCAGGCGCTCGCCTCCCGCGCGACGGCCTGGTTCGTGTCGGCGGAAGGCCTGTTCCGATGGTCCGGCGCGCTCATGCTTCTCCCGCCGATCGCCGGAAGGGTTTCGGACTCTCTCCTGGAGAGCGCCGCGTGCATCGAGACGGTGTCATGAGGATCTTCCCGCAATCAATCCGGAAACCGTCTGGATTGCAGACGCTCCGCACAATGATCGAGGGCCATCCTGACTTCGGCCTCCACGGTGCGGAGCGAGACGCCGAGGCGCGCGGCGATCGACGCGTGATTCAGGCCTTCGATCCGGCTGAGGCGGAAGGCCTCGGCGCGGCGGGGCGGCAGTTCGCGCAACGCTGCACCCAGGATGTGCAGATCGACACGGGATTGAGCCTGCTGCTCGGGGTCTGGTGTCTCGTCGGCGACCGCCAGCAGATCGTCGATCTCGACCGCCGTGAGGACGCGAGATTGGCGCAGCTGTGCGCGCTTGTGATCCACAGCGAGGTTCGCGGCGATCTTGAACAGGAAGGCGCGGTCACTCTGAATGCGCGTCGGGCTGTGTTCCGTGCGCGCGACCCGGATGAACGCCTCTTGCGCCAGATCCGATGCATCGTGTTGACCGACCTTCCGGCCCAGAAAGCGCAGCAAGGCTTTGCAATGAGCGCGATAGAGATTGGCCAACTGGCTTGCGCGCTCATCGCGCGTGGGAGTGACGACAGGCATTGACCTCTGCCAGCGTGAGACCGCCGGGGCAAACTCGCAGTGTCCCGGCGTACCGCGACGATCAGCCATCTGACAAGATCATAAAAGCTACACCTCAGTAGACATCCCTAGTTTGGACTTATTCTATTTATATGCATCTATAAGTTCTTCGAGGGTTCGAGTCGTCGCAAACATCTCAAGCGAACCGAGCGGCGTGACCACGCGCGGATCTGGGCACCGTGGCAGGACCTGCCTCCTGCAACACGTCGGTCGACTCAACGGTGGGATGAACGACCACTTTCAGGCTTGGTTTGAATCAGATCGTACGATCGGGTCGGGTCCAGGCCGTATCAAAACGCGGAGGTGAGGGCTTTGGCGGTCGGTCGACTTCGCGGTCTTGCGAGAATGGGGGTCCCATCGCGTCGCAAAGGTTCGCCTGGTCGGACGGCGACTGGATTCAGCGGGCGATGCCTGTCGGACAGTCTCCCGACATCGTGGGCGGGCGATCCGAGCCCTCGTTCAGATGGGAATCGCCGCCAGGAGCGTCCGGCTTCCCAGGATGTTGAGAACCCGCGTCAGATTGTAGGCCAGGACCTGGAAAGCCATCTCGGTCGAGACGCGCGGCAGGGTCTTGGTCAGGAAGTGCGTGGCCCCCACCAGGCCCGCCCCGCGCCCGCCGGTTGCCATCGATCGCGCGTCGGGATCGGTCAGGGGGATCTGCCGGTCGGGCACGGCCTTCATCTGCTCCTCCCGGCCGGCTAACCGCTCCATCTCCTGTCCGAGGCGAGCGATCTTCTCCTCCAGCCGCACCACCTCGGCGGCCAGTTCGGGCGTGGGATCCCGACGATCGGCCGTGTCGAACTGCGAGCGGTCGGGCGACAACCGACCCGTCAGCCACATGACCTCGACGTTGCGGCCTGCTTCGCGCTCCGGACGCCGGCGCGACGGCACCCGGTTGAGATAGCCGTGGACGGCGAGCTTCTTTCGGACCTGTGGCCAAGATCCGTTTGCCACCCTTCGCGACTCCCGGGAACGTCTGCTGTCAGGCTCTTGGTGAGATAGCGTCCCTGAGACGATCGAGGAGGATGTGCGGCACGGTCAAGGCAGAAAGCATCTGGAGTGTGAGGGTCAGAAGGGTGCTTGGGGCGTCTGGGGAGCCGGGGGCGTAGAGCGGCCACAGAGCAGCACCGAGCAACAGCGTCAGGAAGAAAACTGGCAGCGCCGCCAGGACAGCCTTCCCCGTCGTGTTCACGCTGGGCGCTTTGGTCGGGTCCCGCACGAGTGCGCGGATGTGCCGAGGGCCATGCAGGCCGACAAAGTACAGAGTGAAGGCGGTGAGCGGCGGCAATAGCCAGAAGGCGGCGGCGAGGAGGGCGATCTCGGCCAGCACCGTCCGGCGCGGCGGGTCCGTGGCGAGCCAGAGGGCGGCCAGGGCGAGCCAGAGCCAGGCCGTGGCAACCCACCAGCCGGGAAGCTGCGGCATCGGCACTCGCGCGACCACAGCGAAGATCCCGGCCGTCTCCTCGGGGCGCAGCAGCGCCGGTAGGGCGATTGGCACTCCCCCGCGCACGAGCGCCTCGAACGGCCGGCCCGGGCCGGCATCCTCCTCGCCGAAATGCAGGACCGACAGGGCCAGGAAGCCCGCGAGGGTGGTCAGAGGCGCGAGCTGCCAAGCCAGCAGGATCAAGGCCGCCAGACCGAGATACGGCACGGCGAAGACCCCGAACCACATCTGCCCGTAGCGGGGGCGCAGCAGGGGCGCGGCGACCGCGCCGTCCAGGGCGCCATGCGGCACCCCAAGGACGATCACCGCCGCCAGGGCCACGAGCCAGGACATGTCACGGGGGAGAAACGCGGAGGCAACGAGGCTGAGGGCGACAAGGATGCTCGCAACGTGCAGCAGCCGCGTCCCCTCCGCGTGGATGCGTTGGCGGCGCACTTGACCCGATCCCCCCAGAGAGGATGTGAACGAACGCACCGCCATCTGCGTCAGGCCGCCCGGCGCAGCGGCGTGGCGGGACGCTCCGCCAGGTCACGGTCGACGGCGCGGGTGGTCTCAAGGGTCGCGACGATGCCGTAGACGACCTTGGCGGTAAGATCGAGGATCGCGATCACCGCCAAGGCGAGGGTCGGCGACAGGATACCCAGGCCGTCCTGGCCGACGAGCAGCACCACGGGGTAGGCGCACCAGACCACTGAGAGGAACACCGCGTTACGCAGGAAGGCCTTGCGCACATCGGCGCGCTCATGGGCATTCTCCTCGCGCAGCTGCACGAAGATGCCGTAGAACACGGCCAGGAACGCACCACACGAGATGGCGAACCACGTCCACTTCACCCAGGCGACGGTGGACAGGCCGAAGGCCAGGGCCGTGACGATCATGATCAGGTCGGAACCGATCAGTCCCCACACCACGGCCGGCCGGCGCATCCCCGAATGCATCGCGGTGCGGGCAAGGCCGAGGAGAAGCAGCGGCGTGGTGAAGGTCCAGTCGATGTAGCGTGCGAAGTAGAAGTGCCGCGCGGCCTCGGCCGCATCGGGGCCGGCTGGAAGGGCGAGGCTTCCTTGACCCGTCGCCATGGCGAAGTACGAGCACGCAGCGATAATCGGCACGATCCCGTGAATGATCCCGTCCGCTTCCTCGGCGGGGGTCCGACGTTTCGCCATGAACAGGATCACGGCGGCACCCGCCGCCATGCCGGCGCAGC
Source organism: Beijerinckiaceae bacterium (assembly GCA_022702195.1). Taxonomy (GTDB): domain Bacteria; phylum Pseudomonadota; class Alphaproteobacteria; order Rhizobiales; family Beijerinckiaceae; genus Methylobacterium. The sequence goes on from JAKONB010000469.1 coordinate 7,629, forward strand.
CGAGCCAAAGCCAGAATTGAGGCGTCATTGATATCTCGTCGGTACGGAGGATGAAAAGCGCGCCGGAAACGTGACGGCACATTGCCCAATCTCCCCCGACCAGGATCGTTGCATAGGACCAAGGTCACAGTCGGGTGACACCCAGCCCCTCACCGCAGAGCCGCCTCCACACCTCAGCGATATTTCCCCCTCATCCGACGCAAACTCTCCCTCCGCGTTTGGCCTGCTCTCTATGCCGCGAAGCTATGAAACTCCGCTCCCGGGCAATTTACAGATCGGTTGAAACGACGTCGGTGAGTCGCAACTGAAACCTCTGCCTGCGGGTGAAGGGCCAGAGTCTGGCCCCCACCCAATCCGGTCTTTGACGCTTGTCGGGCCATTGTCGGACGGTGGACATCTCAAGAGCGTCTAACAGAACGGCGCCGTGCGGGGTTTTGAGCGTTGGCTTGGCATGGCCAGACCGCTTCTCCCCGCCGATCTCCGGGATGAGATCGCTCCACTCCTCCCGCCGCCTCGGCCGCGTCCGAAGGGCGGGCGTCGTTCGATCGAGAACCGGGTGGCCCTGACGGGCATCCTGTTCGTGCTGCGCTCGGGGCTGCCGTGGGAGATGCTGCCGGCCGAAATGGGCTGCGGCTCCGGCATGAGTTGCTGGCGTCGGCTGCGGGATTGGCAAGCCGCGGGCGTGTGGCGCGGCCTGCATCACGTGCCGCTAGAGCGCTTGCACGCAATTACCCTCGCGCTGCTGATCTCTTCCGCTTCCCGGCGCCGGCATGTGATCAGACCCCGGCGCCCGCCGCGACGCAGAGCGCCTGAGCTTCATGGGCATCTGCTTGAGGGGCCGATCCCTCGAGCGCGTGACGCCAAGAATCCTCCCTGCCGAATCAAAGGGAGTTCTCTACTCAAAAATCCGTTTACCAATTCGTAGCATGGTCGTCTGTGGTGAGCAGAGAAAGTACCATGGCGAATTACGTCCTCGAAGGCCCAAGGTGGGGAAATGGTACGGCGGGAGCAAGCGGAGGCACACTAACATGGAAGCTGCTGAGCACCGTTCCGTCCAGCTTCGCAGCGATCATCACCGCCGCTTTCACAGATTGGACGGCGCACGCAAACATTTCTTTTCGACAGGTCTCCGCCACATCCGGAGCAGACATCAGCTTCGACTTCGCATTCCTTGACGGCGCGAACAATACGCTCGGGACGACGAACTACTCCTATTCCGGATCGCAGTTTCGCTCGGCGAAGGTGACCTTCGACAGCGGAGAGGAGTGGCATACATCAGGTGATCATGTCGTCAGCGCATCGAACGCTGATCTGTTCCTGGTTGCCCTGCATGAGATCGGGCATGCGATCGGGTTGGGCCATGAAAATGATGTGCCGGCTGTGATGAGCTCGGTTCTGAACTCGCGTCTCAAAGATCTCACGGCGTCTGATATCGACGGCATTCAGGCTCTCTACGGGCCACCGAAAGCGACAGGCGCCTGGACCGCCTTGGTCGATACGTCCTACTATCGCACGCTTTACGCCGATGTCGCGGCGACGAACGTGGACCCGGCCCGGCATTACGAACAGTCCGGCTGGCACGAGGGGCGCAATCCGAACGCCTTCTTCTCGACCACCGGCTACCTGGCCGCCAATCCCGACGTGGCGGCCGCCGGCATCAACCCCCTGACGCATTACGACGCC
>JAKONB010000483.1 GCA_022702195.1 Beijerinckiaceae bacterium
GTGGGCGGCGAGTACGGCACCAGCGCCACCTACATGAGCGAGGTCGCCGTGAAGGGGCGGCGCGGCTTCTTCGCCTCGTTCCAGTACGTCACCCTGATCGGCGGCCAGCTCCTCGCCTCGCTGGTGCTGATCATCCTGCAATCGGTCCTTTCGGCGCAGGAACTCACCGCCTGGGGCTGGCGCATTCCCTTCGTCATCGGCGCCTTCGCGGCGGTGATCGCCCTGTATCTGCGCTCGTCCCTGCACGAGACCGCCACCAAGGAGGACATGGCCTCCAAGGACTCCGGCACCTTCGCGGCCCTGTTCAAGCATTGGCGCGCGTTCTGCGTGGTGCTGGCCTACACCGCCGGCGGCTCGTTGAGCTTCTACACCTTCACCACCTACATGCCGAAGTACCTCTTCAACACGGCCCATATCGACAAGGTCACCGCCTCGCAGATCTCCACCGCCGCGCTGCTGGTCTACATGGTGATTCAGCCGTTCTTCGGCTGGCTCTCGGACAGGATCGGCCGCAAGGCCAACATGTTGCTCTATAGCGGCCTGGGGACCCTGATGGTGGTCCCGCTGATGACGGCGATCGGCGGCACCACCAACCCCTACCTCTCCTTCGCCCTGATCATGATCGGGCTGACCGTCATCAGCTTCTACACGGGCATCAGCGGCATCGTGAAGGCGGAGCTGTTCCCCACCCAGGTGCGGGCGCTGGGCGTCGGCCTGTCCTACGCGGTGGCCAATTCGCTGTTCGGCGGCACCGCCGAGATGGTGGCGCTCTACCTCAAGCAGATCGGCTCGGAGAGCACCTTCTTCTGGTACGTCACCGTGATGCTGGGCATCGCCTTCGTGGCCTCGCTCATCATGCCGAACCCGAAGCGCCACGGTTACCTCGACGGCGACGGCACCGTGGAGGAAGCCCTGGGCTCGCGCCCGCGCGTCGCCCACGCCTGACCCCCCCCTCTCCCGACCGAGTCCCAGGGCCGCCCCTCGCCGGAGGGGCGGCCCGCGTCGTGTCAGGCCGCCTCCCCCAGCATGGCGCGGCGCTGCCGGTCGAGCTCCTCGCTGTAGCGCTTGAGGGTGTGGCTCTCGGTGAGGAGGCCGATCACCGTGCCGGCGGCGTCCACCACCGCCAGCGCCTCGCTCTCGGTCCGGTCGAAGGTCGCGGCCGCCGCCTTGGCGTTCATGTCGGCGGTGAGCACGTCCCGGGGGTGGCGCAGGAGATCGGCCAATCGCGGGGTCGCCCCCTCCCCGGCCTGCGCGCCCTCCCGCGCGGCCGCATGCGCCTCCGGCACCAGCACGAGGCCGGCATAGCGGCCCTCCCCGTCGACGATCACCACCCGCGAGGGCGATCCGAGCGGGTGCGCGCGCAGGAAGGTGGCGAGCGGCTGGTCGAGGGGCGCGGTCGCCACCTCGCGCCGCATCAGCTTGCCGACCGTGAGGGTGCGGATCCAGCCGACATCGTGGGCGCTGCGGATGCTCTCGCCGCGCAGGTGGAAGCGCCAGGTGGCGAAGGAATAGCCGAAGGTCTTGCGCACCGTGAGCGACGAGGCAATCACCGCCACCAGCACCAGGCTGGTGATGGGAAAGCTGCCGGTGAGTTCCAGCGCCAGGAACGTCATGGTGAGCGGGCCGCCGATCACCGCCACCGCCAGGGCGCTCATGCCGATCACCGCGTGGGCGAGCGGCGTGAGGCCGAAGGCCGCCATCCCGGGCACGAGACCGGGCATGCCGGCGGCGAAGAGTTCCCCGGCGATCGCCCCGAGGAACAGCGAGGCGAAGAACAGCCCGCCGCGGAATCCCGAACCGATGGAGACCGCCGAGGCGGTGGCCTTGCCGAGGAACAGCAGCGCCAGGGCGCCGATCCCCATTGCCGGGCCGTGGGCGTTGAGGTGGAGATGGAGCGCCCCGTGGCCGCCCGAGAGCACCTGGGGCGAGGTGGCGAGGGCCAGACCGCCGACGCAGAGGCCGCCGAGGGCCGGGGCGATGGCGGCCGGCAGGCGGCTGGCCCGGATGCCGGCCTCCACCAGGGTGACGCCGCGCATGATCAGGATGCCGAGCCCGGCGCAGAGCAGCCCGAGCACCAGGCTCGGCAGGGTGTCGGCGGCGGTAAGCGTCGTGGTGGTGATCGCCTCGATCCCGTCCAGGGTGACCATGGCGGCCTGCGGCAGCAGGGCGTGGGCGACGAGGCTGCCGCACAGGGCCGCCACCACCACCGGCGTCAGCGTCGCGATGGAATAGGTGCCGATGATCAGCTCGAAGGCGTAGAACGCCCCGGTGAGCGGGGCGCCGAAACCCGCCGCGATGGCGGCGGCGGCCCCGCACCCCACCAGGGTTCGCTGGTCGGTGCGCCGCAGCTCGAAGGACAGGCCGAGGCGCGAGGCGAGGCCGGCGCAGAACTGGGTGTAGCCGGCCTCCAACCCCACCGAGGCGCCGCTGCCGTTCGAGATCACGTTCTGGACGGCGACCAGGACCGAGCCGCGCATCGACATCCGGCCCCCGTGCAGGGCGTTGGCCTCGATCGGGTCGATCACCGCGTGGCGGGGGCGGGCCTTGCGCCGGGCTAGGCCGAGCATCAGCAATCCGAGCAGCGCGCCGCCGAGGGCCGGGGCCAGCAGGATGTTGAGGGCGGGGACGTCCGGGGCGGCGCTCAGGCGGGTGCCCGGCGGCAGGCGGTAGAGAAGTTCGCGCAGACCCTGGGTGACGTATCCCATCGCCGCCACCGCCGCCCCGGCGCAGCACCCGACCAGCCCCCCGAGCGCCACGAGGCCGATCTCGCTGCCCCGGACGAGGGCGCGAAGCCGGGCCGGCGCATGGAGGAGGACCCGGTCGCGGAGGGAGCGGCGCGCGGGCGCGCGGTGCGGAGGCATGGTCGCGCTCGCGAGAAGACGGCTTCGTGCAGGGCCGGACCCGGCCGTGCGACCCGAGGAGGTTTATGGCGCACCGCCGGAGGCGTCGACAGATTTTCCCCATCGACCCTCCGCAAAACGAGTTTGGGCGCTTGAAAACCGATCGGGCACGGGATACAGCCCCACTTGCGTGCCGCCATAGCTCAGTTGGTTAGAGCGCTTGATTGTGGATCAAGAGGTCCCCCGTTCGAGCCGGGGTGGTGGTACCATTTCGCATTTCCCGACATCATTGCACCGGACAGCCGTCGCCGAGAGGCGACCACGCGGCTGACCCGGTGCGTCGGCATGCCTGGATTGGCATGTGCGAAAACGCTCTCGACAGCCGTGCCGCATTTGCCACGGGATGGCCACAAGTCGGGTCGTGTTGTCGCCACATCTGTCAAGCTAATCTCAACCCATCGGTGGTTGGGATTTAGGTCGAACAGATGCAGGATCGCACGGTCGGATCGTCACGGACTTTTCCTGCCAAAGGTGTTTCTGCCCACCGGGCCTCGCGGGCGCGCGATGCGATCGGCCCCGCGTCCGTCCGGTCGGACGCCCTGGTCTTCGGCGCCACGGTGGCCCGCGATCACGGCAGCCGCCCGGCTCTGGCCCGCTCGTTCCTCACCATGCTGCTGCTGGCCGGAGGCCTCGGATCGATCCTCTCCTACGGAGTCGGCCCCGACGGGGCCGGCCTCGGTTCGGTGGTGCAATCGGCCCAGGCGATGACCGAGATCGCGATGCCGCGTCCGCGCATCCAGGCGGCCCCGGCCCGGATCCTCGACGCCGCCCCCGCCGTGCTGACCGCCTCGGCCGCCTTCGCGCCGATCCACGACCTCGACACCGAACTCGGCTCCAACGCGGTCGATCGCGTCTCCTACGATTACCTGCTCTCCGAGAGCGCCGTGGGCGACCCCAATGACATCCTAGCCTTCGGGCCGATGAAGATCCGCCGCCACCTCGTGCAGAAGATCGTCACCGCCGCCCAGAAGGTGGAGACCGATCCCGTGCTGCTCATGGCGGTGGCCGACAAGGAATCGAGCTTCAAGACCGAGGT
>JAKONB010000496.1 GCA_022702195.1 Beijerinckiaceae bacterium
TCGGACGGCGGTTCCGGCGACGATCGGGAATCGGATGGTATATTTATATCATTGACGTGAACGTGAACGATCAGATCGAATGGCGCTCACGCTCGGCATCGCACCGGGGCAGATCGCGAGTTCGCTGTCTCAGGACGGGGGCGTCTTTTTCCCGTCGTTGTTCGCCCGGATCCGCAGCCTATCACTTTGGGCCGGGTCACGCCCCTGGGATCTTGTTTTGATGCCGTCTCCAGTTGATGGGGTTGGTCTCCGGCGGGCATTGGTGCCTTCTTGCGCATCGTCCGGGAGACCGGATTCGGGACGCTGAACGGGATGCTTGCTTTTGAACCGGCTTGTTCCGAAAACCGGATCATCATTCGGGACGATGCTCCAACCCTCCCGAATCCCGGAACCTGGCCGCCTCCGATCCGGATTCCGTTCGCTGCTAAACTCATCTATCCTGCCACCCGATGCGTGCTTACAGACGATGATAGACCCCCTGGCCTTCCTCGACGGAGGCCGCGAAGCGTCCCGCATGATCCGCGACCGCGACTGGACCGGCCATCCGCTGGGGCCTCCTACCCGGTGGCCCGCGGAGCTCCGCACCGCCTTGTCCCTCGTGTTGAACTCGCCCGAGAGCATGATCCTGGCCTGGGGACCGGACCTGCATCTCTTCTTCAACGACACCTACTTCCCGTTGCTCGGGCCGCGTCTGGCCTGGGCGATGGGCGAGCGTTTCGATCGCGTCTGGGCGGATGGATGGGAGCAGGCGGAGCCCATCATCATCGACGCCCTGGCCGGCCGGCCGGAGCGCTTCATCGACCTGCCGTGGAAGCTCGATACCGACCGCGGCCAGAGGGACACTTGGTGGTCCTTCTCCTACTCGCGTGTTCTCGATGCGTCCGGCACCGTCGCCGGCCTGTTCATCTTCACCAATGAGACCACCGCCCGCGTCCTTGGAGACGCGGCGCTGCGCGAGAGCGAGGCGCTGGCCCGCGCCAATGTCGAGCGCGTTCAACTCGCCCTGGCGGCCGGCGCCATCATCGGCACTTGGGTCTGGGACCTGGTCACGGACCGCTTCACCGTGGACGAAGCGTTCGCGTTCAATTTCGGCCTCGATCCGGCCCTCGGTCGCAGCGGGATCAGCCTCGCCCAGGTGGTCGAAACGGTCCATCCTGACGACCAGGCGGGGCTGGCCCGGGCCATCGACGAGGCCATCGCACGGGGCGGCCGCTACGCGCATCAGTACCGGGTCCGCCGGGCGGACGGCCGATACTACTGGCTCGAAGCCAACGGCCTCGTGGAGCATGGCCCAGATGGGACGCCGATGCGCTTCCCGGGTGTGCTTATCGACGTGCAGGAACGGCGCGCCGTGGCGGAGCAGCGGGATCGCGCCCTGATCGAACTGCGCGACCTCAACGAACGCCTGGAACTGCGCGTCGAGGAACGGACCGCCGCCCTCCGGGCCGCCGAGACCCAGTTGCGGCAATCGCAGAAGATGGAGGCGGTCGGGCAACTCACCGGGGGATTGGCACACGATTTCAACAATCTGCTGGCCGGCATCTCGGGCGCTCTGGAGATGATCGGCACCCGCTTGGCGCAGGGGCGGATCGCCGACGTGGAGAAATACATGGCGGTGGCGCAGGGCGCCTCGCGCCGGGCCGCCGCGCTCACCCACCGTTTGCTCGCCTTCTCGCGCCGCCAGACCCTCGACCCCAAGCCGACGGATGTGAACCGCCTCGTCGAGGGGATGGAAGACCTCATCCGCCGGACCGTCGGTCCGTCCATTCATGTCGCGGTCATCGGGGCTCCCAGCCTATGGCCGGCGCTGGTCGATCCGCCGCAACTCGAGAACGCGCTTCTCAACCTCTGCCTCAACGCCCGGGACGCCATGCCTGATGGCGGGCACATCACCGTCGAGACCACCAATCATTGGCTCGACGACCAGGATGCCCGCGAACGCGACTTGGAGCCGGGTCCGTACCTGTCGCTCTGCGTGACCGATACCGGCTGCGGCATGCCGCCCACCGTCGTCGCCAAAGCCTTCGACCCGTTCTTCACCACGAAACCCGTGGGCCAGGGCACCGGCCTCGGCCTCAGCATGATCTACGGGTTCGCCATCCAGTCCGGCGGCCAGGCGCGGATCTCCTCCGAGGTCGGGATCGGTACGACCGTGCACCTCTACCTGCCGCGCCACCTCGGTTCCGTCGAAACGGATGTGCCCGTGCCCGGGGGCTCGCTTCCGCGCTCGGAGCAGGGCGAGACCGTGCTCGTGGTCGACGACGAGCCCAGCGTACGGATGCTGGTCACCGACATGCTGGACGATCTCGGCTACGTCGCCATTGAGGCGGCCGACAGCGTCGCGGGCCTGAAGGTGCTCGAATCCAACACCCGCATCGACCTGCTTGTCACGGATGTGGGATTGCCCGGGGGCATGAACGGGCGCCAGATGGCGGATGCCGCTCGGGTCCGGCGCCCGGGCCTCAAGGTGCTGTTCGTGACCGGCTACGCCGAGAATGCCGTCCTGGGCAATGGGCAACTGGGACACGGCATGGCGGTGCTGACGAAGCCGTTCTCGGTCGAGGCGATGGCCGAGCGCGTGCGGTCCATGATCCAGGGGTAACGGTCCCCTGGAGCGACGGCAGCCTCGTTTTCGGTGGTGTCTGTCCGAGACCGGAACGGGGCGAGGGGGCTCAGTTCGGCCAGCAACGGCGTCCGTAGGGGCCGATATGGAAGCCCGCCGGGCATGAGCGGCCGCGGACGTAGCCACCCCACTGCCCCCCGGTCCGGCATCCGCCATAGGGGCCACGGTGGCCGTAGGGGCCGCAGCCGCCATAGACCCGGAGGATCTGCACGCCGTCCATGTCCGTGGACACGGCGGACTGGATCAGCGGCGACGCCGTAGCCGGGACCGCGAGGGCGGTCAGGAAGGCAATCGGGGCAAGGATTTTCAGCATGGAGGACATCGTCTCCGCTCTCGTGAGGGCCGCATCGCGTGTGCCGATGCCGTGGCCGATGAGGGCAGGATCCCGCCGGCCGTCTTCCAGGATGTGACGGGGCGATGTGCGGGTGTAACGTTCTGTAACGGGAGGGCGTCGCGCATCCGGCCCGGCCCTCATACGAAATTTGGGTGATCCCTTCGAATAAAGCGAGTTCAGCTTCGCTCAGGCGATGGCGGGCAGCGTCATCACCAGACGCGCGCCGCCGAGCGGCGTCGCCTCGGCCACGACGGTGCCGCCATGAGCCTCCACGATCTGCTGGGCGATGGCGAGGCCGAGGCCGGTGTCGCCGGTCTGGCGGCTGCGGGAGCGCTCGACCCTGTAGAACGGGGTGAAGATCGCCGTGCGCTCCGCCTCCGGGATGCCCGGGCCATCGTCTTCCACCACGACCCGACAGGAGGCTCCGGTCCGCTCCACCGCGACGGCAACGGAGGAGCGTCCGAACTTGACGGCGTTCCCGATCAGGTTGGCGATGACGCGGCGCAGGGCACCCGCGTCGCCGGCGACGACCACATCCGGCACCTCCTCGCCGGTCAGACGGATCTCGGTGCCCTGAGCGGCATGCTCGGCGACTTCGACCGCCACGAGATCGCCGAGATCGACCGCCGTGCGCCCCACCTCCACGGCGGTGCCCCGGGCAAAGCCCAGGGAGGTGTCGATCAGCGCGGTCATCGCGTCGAGATCCTCCACCAGCCGGTCTCGGCGCTCAGGTTCCGTCACTCCCTCGGCCCGCAGCCGCAGGCGGGTCAAGAAAGTCTTGAGGTCATGCGAGATGGCGCCGATCAGCAGCGAGCGCTCGCCCAGAAGTCCGACGATGCGCTCCTGCATGGCCTGGACCGCGCGGGCGAGCCGGCGGATCTCGGGGGCGCCCCGCGGGGTCCGCACCGGTTCGGCGGCGCGGCCGTCGAACCGCGTGACGGCTTCTGTGAGACGTCGTAGCGGGGCGAGTTCGTGGCGCGCGCCAACGAGGACGAGGCCGGCGACGACGGCGCCGAGGACTGCCACCCATAGGCTCAGCGGCTGGCCCAGCAGCCACGGCATGATCGAGCGATGCTTCTCGATGGCGGAGATGACCAGGATCCGGCCATCCGGCAGCCGGTAGGTTGCCGTGGCGAGGCGGCCGATGGGGCCGGTCC
>JAKONB010000498.1 GCA_022702195.1 Beijerinckiaceae bacterium
CATCGGGGCCGGCGCGAGCCTCGCCGCCACCGGCATGCTGGCCCCCACCGCCGAGCACGAGCCGGGATCGGACCCGCTGCTGCCGCTGGCCCTCGAGAGTCTGGCGCGCTGGCCGGGCTTCCGCGACGACCTCCACGCCGCCTCGGGCCTCGACATCGATTACCGGGAGGAGGGCACCCTGGTTCTGGCGATCGGCCGCGACGAGGTCGACCGCCTGCGCTTCCGCCACGATCTCCAGACGCGCTCCGGGCTCTCCGCACGCTGGCTCAGCGGGGCCGAGGTGCGGGCGCTAGAACCGGCCCTGCGCCCCTCCGTCACCGCAGGTTTGTTCTGTCAGGCTGATCATCAGGTCGATCCGCGTCAGGTCATGGCGGCGCTGACCCGGGCCTGCCGCCGAGCCGGCGTGGCGATCATCGAGAAATGTGCGGTGGAATTCCTGTCCCGCGCGGCCGGTCGAGTCACCGGGGTCGAGACGGGGCAGGGGGCGATCGAGGCCGGAACGGTGATCCTGGCCGCCGGCGCCTGGAGCGGGGAGGCGGGGCTGCTGCCCGACGAACTCGCCCTGCCGGTCCGCCCCATCAAGGGCCAATCCCTGGCCCTGCGCACCACGATCCGTACCGGAACCCTGTCCCACATGGTCTGGACCGAACAGGTCCACATGGCGCCCAAAAGCGACGGTCATCTCATCGTCGGTGCCACCGTGGAGGATTGCGGTTTCACGCCGGGGGTCACCGCCGGGGGCCTCTACGCCTTGCTGGAGGGCGCGCGCCGCGTCCTGCCCGGCATTGAGGAGATGGCGGTCGATGCGGTGTGGAGCGGCTATCGCCCGACCTCGGACGACGACGCCCCCATCCTGGACGCGATCGAGCCCGGCCTCGTGGTGGCCACCGGGCATCACCGCAACGGCTACCTGCTCGCCCCCGCCACGGCGGACGCCGTCGCGGCCCTGGTAAGCACGGGGGCGCTGCCGAGTTTCGCCCGCGGCTTCGGCCTGTCGCGCTTCGCACCCGCCCATTCCCAACGAGCCTTCGCATGAGACTGATCGTGAACGGCGAACCGCGCGACTGCGCGGCGGCCGACCTCGAATCCCTGTTCCACGTCGAGGCCGAGAAGACCGGCCTCGAGAGCCCGCAGGGCATCGCCATCGCGGTGAACGGCCGCATCGTCCGCAAGCGCGACTGGGCCGCCACGGCCCTGGCGGAGGACGACCGGGTGGAGATCGTCCGCGCCATGCAGGGAGGCTGATCCATGACCGAACCCCACGACGACGCCCTCGTCATCGCCGGCGTGCCCCTGCGCTCACGGCTCTTCATCGGCACCGCCGGCTATCCGACCCAGAGCATCATGACCGAGGCGGTCGCGGAATCGGGGGCCGAGGTGGTCACCGCCTCGATCCGCCGGGTCTCGCTTCAGGGGCACGGCTCGGACACGGTGCGGCGGCTCAAGGGCCACCGCTTCCTGCCCAACACCGCCGGCTGCGAGACCGCGCGCGACGCGATCATGACCGCCGAGCTCGCCCGGGAGGCGCTCGACACCAACTGGATCAAGGTCGAGGTGATCGGCGATCGCGAGACCCTCTACCCGGATGTCGGGGAACTGTTGGAAGCCTGCCGCCACCTCGTCGATGACGGCTTCGTGGTGCTGCCCTATTGCAACGACGATCCGGTCATCTGCCAGCGCCTGGCGGATCTCGGCTGCGCCGCCGTGATGCCGATGGGCTCGCTCATCGGCTCGGGCATGGGCGTGGCGAACCCGGCCCATCTCGAACTGATCTGCCGCCGCGCCAGCGTTCCGGTCATCGTCGATGCGGGGATCGGCACCGCTTCGGACGCGATGATCGCCATGGAACTCGGCGCCGCCGGCTGTCTCCTCAACACCGCCGTGGCCAAGGCCGACGATCCGGTGCGGATGGCCCGGGCCATGCGGCACGCGGTGGAAGGGGGGCGCCACGCCTATCGCGCCGGCCGCATCCCGAAGCGCGGCCGCGCCGAGCCGTCGAGCCCGCAGCTCGGGCTGGTCGGCTCGTGAGGCCGCCGCCGTCGCCCCTCCTGGTGGTGACGGACCGGCTCGGGGCGGGCGGCCGTCTCGCGGACGCGATCCGGGGTGCCCTGGAGGGCGGGGCACGCTGGATCTGGTTTCGCGAGCGCGACCTGCCGGCCCAGCCACGCGCCACCCTGGCCGCGGAGATCCTGGCCCTCGTTCGCCGGCACGGCGGCCTGCTCAGCATCGGAGGTGACGTGGAACTGGCGGCGCGGCTCGGCGCCGACGGCGTTCACCTGTCCGGCGGGGCCGGATCGGCGGCGATCGCCGAGGCCCGTCGGCGGCTGCCGAACGGTGTCGTCGGGCTCTCGGCCCATAGCGTGGACGAGGCGCGCACGGCCGCCCGGGCCGGGGCCGATTACGTCACCCTGAGCCCGATCTTCGCCAGCGCGAGCAAGCCCGGCTACGGTCCGGCGCTCGGTCCCACGGCCCTGACGCAGGCCGCCGGCTTCGGCATGCCGGTGCTGGCGCTCGGCGGCATCACGGCGAGCACCCTGCGCCCGTGCCGCGAAGCCGGCGCGGCGGGTGTGGCGGTGATGGGCGAGGTGATGCGCGCTCGCGACCCGCGCGGCACGACATCAGCGCTCCGCGAAGCGCTGAATCCGGACTCCCCA
>JAKONB010000502.1 GCA_022702195.1 Beijerinckiaceae bacterium
GCTCCATCGGGCCGCCGAGACAATCTCGGCGGCCCGTTTCGTCCACGGCGGTTGAATCAGCCGAGTCCGCGCAGCGCTCGAACGAAGCCGAACGCCGTCATCCCGCAGGGATCGAACGGCGTTCATAGGGATTGTGGGCCTACATCTGGCCGGCCCCGACCGGAACCGTCTTACGGCGGCCAAAGATCAGGAGGCCGAGGGCCGAAGCCCCCAGGCCCAGAACGCCCCGTAAAGCATGACCCAGCCGAAGCCCTGCGTCAGTGCCGCGCGGGCGGTGGCGAGATCGGCGCCGCCGTCCTCGGCCGCGCTTAGATTGCCGGCGGCGATCAGCTCCGCCAACCGGCCGAGAGCGGCGCCATCGCCCGGAAACCCGAACCTGCCGAGGCTGAACCGGATGCCCTCGAGCAGGATGAATCCCATCAGCGCGATGTTGAGGGCGAGGGAAATGATCCGCGCGCTCATGTCCATCCCCGATGCCATGCCGGCACGCTCGGCCGGCAAGGCGGCGGTGGCCGTATTGGTCACGGGCGTGTTGGTCAGGCCGAGGCCGAGGCCAGCCAGGAGGCACCCCGGCAGCATCGTCCACCACGCCGCTCCGTCCCCCGTCGCGGACAGCCACATCGCAACGAAGCCGAGCCCGATCGCGAACAGGCCCAGCGGAATGACGAAGGCCGGCCCGTGCCGCATCAGCATCCGCTCGGCGAAGGGCGGCACCACCAGGGTCGGCAGGGTGTAGGCCAGGAGCGCCAGCCCCGCCGTGACGCTATCGAGGCCGAGCACTGCATGAACGTAGATCGGCAGGTAGATCACGAAGGGCCAGAAGCTGAAATTCATACCCACCGAGCCCAGCAACGCGCCCGAGAAGGCACGGAGGCGAAAGGCGCCGAAATCGAACATCGGCCGTGCGATCCGCGTCTCCACCATCACGAAGGCGAGCAGCCTCAGGACGCCGAACCCGGCCAGGGTCAGGCCGAGCGGATCGGCACCCGTCAGCCCCCGCCCCTGCGTGATGAGGAAGACGAGGCAGAACACCGCGAGCGAAAGCGTGGCCATGCCGGCCAGGTCGATCCGGACGGAATGGGGATCGGAGGATTCGACGATTCCGACGCGGGCGAGCGCCAGGGTCACGAGCGCCAGGAGCCCGTGAACCAGGAACACCCAGTCCCAGCTCACCCACGCTACGATCAGCCCGCCGATCAGCGGACCGAAACCGAGGCCGAGGCCGAAGACGACGCCCCACCAGCCGAACGCCCGGCCGCGCTCCGGCCCGTGGCGGAACTGGTGCGACAGGACGGCGATCTGGCAGGCCAGCATCGCCGCGCCGCTCGCCCCCTGTAGCGCTCGCGCGACGATGAGAATGGGCGCGCTCGCCGCCCATCCACAGGTCAGCGAGGCGAGCCCGAACACCGCGATGCCCGTCATGAAGATGCGCTTGCGGCCGAAGCGATCGGCCAGCGCTCCCATCGCCATCAGGCAGGAGGTCATCGCGATGGTGTAGGCGTTCATGATCCATTGAAGCTGCCGGAAATCGGCCGGCAGGACCTGCTCCAGCGTCGGCAGGATGCTGGGGATACTGGAGATCTCCAGTCCCAGCATCAGGGCCGACAGGCAGATGGCGGCCAGGGCCGCCTCGTTTTGGGGAATCGCGGTCGCGTTCATGGGGCGCCCTTGGCCTGTGCGGTCGCCACGGAGCGATGTGGCCGCAACGGCCTCATAGACTCCCAGGGCGAGATCCGGACCGCCGAGGATGGCGGCAGCCGCAACCTGAGCCGCCGTTGATGATCGAACAATCGGATGTCAGATGATATCAGTGACAACGCATTCGAATGGGTGGGGCGATGAGCCTGGATGTGGATTCCGTGCTAGCGTTCCTGACGGTGGCGGACCACCGAAGCTTCACGCGGGCGGCCGAGGCTTTAGGAACCACGCAGGGCGCGGTCAGCGTCAAGCTCAAGCGGCTGGAGGAGCGGCTCGGCACGAGGCTGATCGAGCGCACGCCGCGACAGGTCCGGCTCTCAGCGCAGGGCGAGATCTTCATGCCGGCGGCCCGCGTCTTCCTGGCCGCGCATGAGCGGGCGCTGGCCGGGCTCGCCGCTTCCCGCCGCCGCTTCCGGCTCGGGATCGCCGCCCACATGATGGGACCGGAGGTTCCGGTGCTGCTGGCCAAGCTCAAGGCACTCGATCCGGCACTGACGATCGAAGTGCTGCTCGACAATTCCCGCGCCCTCATCGACGGCTTCGAGGGCGGCACGCTCGACGCCATCATCCTGCGCAGCGACGACGACCGGCGCGACGGCGAGATCCTCGGGCCGGAGCAGTTCGGCTGGTTCGCCGCGCCGGACTTCGCCCATCGGGCCGGCGAACCGCTGCGGCTCGCAACGACGGCGCCCTGCTGCGCCGTCCGGGACGTGACGACGCGTCTGCTCGACCGGGCCGCCGTGACGTGGGAGGAGGTGTTCGTCGGCGGCACCGCGGCGATCGCCGCCGCCCTCTCGGCGGGGCTCGCGGTCTCCGCCTTCCCGCGGCGCCTCGCCCCCGCCGACGTGGTCGATGTCGGCGACGCGTTGGGCCTGCCGCCCTTACCGTCCCTGGCCCTGGTGCTGCATTCCTCCCTGTCAGACCTGAAGACGAAGGACACGCTCCGGGCGATCGCGGCGGCATTTCGCGAGCACCGCAAGGCCAGCCCCCGACCGGCCCGCCTCGGCTGATCGCCAGCCCGGGGCCGCGCCGATCAGGCGACATCCGGAATCTCGGCCTCCCGCGCCCGCGCGGCCCGGACCGATGGACGGGCCGCGATCCGATCCCGATAGACGGTGAGGTTCGGCCAGGGCGCGAGATCGATCGTAAGGCGCGGCATCCAGCCGAGGACGGTGAACAGGTAGGCATCCGCCACCGTGAAGGCGCCGCCCATGAGGTAATCCTGCCGCGCCAGCGTCGCGTCGATCAGATCGAAGCGCTTGGACAGGCACGCCTTGAAGAGATCCCGCACCGACTCCGGAAGGTCCGGGTTGAACAGGGGGCTCGATCCGGCATGGATCTCGCTGCTGACGAGGTTGAGCCATTCCTGAAGCCGCACGCGCTCGAATGTTCCGTTGGCGGGCGCGAGACCCGCTGCGGGCCTCAGGTCAGCCAGATACTGAACCAGGGCCGGCCCCTCGGTGAGCACCGCGCCGTCATCGAGCTTGAGGGCGGCGACGTAGCCCTTCGGGTTGATGGACAGGAAATCCTCGCCCGCCGAGGTGCGCTTGGTTCGATTGTCCACCCGGACGAGATCGTATGCCAAGCCGAGTTCTTGCAGCACGATATGCGGCGAGAACGAGCAGGTGTCGGGGGCGAAATAGAGCTTCATCACCGGGTTCTCCGTCAGCGGCATGTGACATGCCGGAGATTGACCGGCCCGCGCGAAGAAGGAAAATTAAGCCACAAGACTTATGGTATAAGCTGACCTACTATGAACCTGACGCAGCTGCGCAGCCTGGTTGCCGTCGCCGAGGCCGGCAGCGTCACCGCCGCAGCCGAGGCCGTCGGGATTACCCAATCCGGCATGAGCCAGGCCCTGGCGGCGCTGGAGGAGGCGCTCGGCGTCCGGCTGCTGGTCCGGCAACGGCACGGCGTCGCGCTGACGGCGTTCGGCGAGCAGGCGCTCGCCCATGCCCGCGCCGCCCTCGCCCATCTCGAAGCGATCCGGCGAGAGGCCGCTGACGCCGCAGGCACGGAGACCGGCTCTCTCCGGATCGCGGCCTTTCCGAGCGTCTTCGCGACGGTGTTGCCGCCGCTCCTGCGGCGCTTCCGCGCCCGCCATCCTGGCATCGCCGTGCTGGCGCTGGAGACCGACGACAGCGAGGTCGAAACCTGGCTGAAGACGGGCTCGGTCGATCTCGGCGTCGTGCTCAATCCGCCACCCGACAGCGGGGCGGTGCCGATCGGGCAGGATGCTTGGATCGCCATTCTGCCGGCGGGCCATTGCCTTGCTTCGCGCCGCCGCGTGTCGCTCGCCGATCTCGCGGCGGAGCCCTTCGTACTCGCCACGGGCGGATGCCACGTCCATGCCGGCGCGCTCATGGCCGGTGCCGGCCTGTCGCTCACCAACGTGCGGATGGAGGTTCGGGATTGGGCGAGCGCGGTCGCGCTGGTTCGCGAAGGAGCCGGTATCGGCGTCGTGCCGAAATCGACCCTGCCCGAGCGGCGGACCGGTCTGCGCGTGATTCAGCTCGACCCCGCCCTCTGCCGCCGCTTCGGCCTCTCTTCCGCGCCGGGCCGAAAGCCCTCCCCCGCTGCGAGCCTGATGCTGGCGCTGGCACGGGAAATGGGTGGACGAGGCGGTGGCCATGACCATCGCCAGCAGCACGTCTGACGATTTCGGGAAACGAGGGCTCGGACCCGCCGAGCGACCCATCCTGGCCAGGGCGGACGCCAATGGTGCGGGCGGTCGGAATCGAACCGACACTCCTTGCGGAACCGGATTTTGAGTCCGGCGCGTCTACCAGTTCCACCACGCCCGCAGCACCCGCCTCATCGCACATCTTCGCGAGTCAGGCCAGGGGTGATTTCTTCGGCCCCGTGGCGCGGGGACGCTCGCCACGTCCCGCGCGGTGTGCTCAAACGGCGACGCTTTCTCCCGCGCGAACCCGGACGAAGACCGCCCCATGATCCGCCGCCTCTACGAGTGGATACTCGCACTTGCCGGCAAACCCTCGGCGCCCTGGGCGCTCGGCGCCGTGGCGTTCGCCGAGAGTTCGTTCTTCCCGGTTCCGCCCGACGTGATGCTGGTGCCGATGGCGGTGAGCCGGCCGGACCGGGTGTGGTTCTACGCGACCATCACCACGGTGGCATCGGTGATCGGCGGCCTCGTCGGCTACGCCATCGGCGCGCTGCTGTTCGACTCCCTCGGCCAGTGGGTGTTTCGCGTCTATGGGCTCGGCGACAAGGCGGAGACCTTCCAGGCGGCCTACGCCCAGTACGGACATTGGGTGATCCTCCTGAAGGGCCTCACCCCGATCCCGTTCAAGCTCGTGACCATCACCTCGGGCTTCGCCCATTACGATCTGTTCTGGTTCGTGGTCCTGTCGATCATCACACGGGGCGCCCGCTTTTTCATCCTGGCCGGCCTGCTCGGCCGCTACGGCGTTCAGATCCGGGGCGTGCTCGATCGGCACCTCAACGCCGTCGCGGCGATCTCCGCGGCTGTGATCATCCTCGGCTTCGTGCTGTTCAAGCTGGTGCTCTGAGCCCTATGACGGGGCACCGGCCCTCTTCCGGAAAGTGGCTCGCCATGGACGACACCGCCCTTCTGCGCCTGCGCCGCGCCGCCTTGGCGCTGCTGATCGGCTCCATCCTGACCATCGGGGGCGCCTTCACCTTCCAGTGGGGGCTCGGCTACGTGCCGTGCAAGCTCTGCCTCACCGAGCGCATCCCCTATTACGCGGCGATTCCCCTCGGTCTGCTCGGACTGGTGCTGCCGGAGCGGCTGACGCGCCTCGTCCTCGGCGTCGCCGCCCTGGGCCTCCTCTACGGGGCCGGCCTCAGCGCCTACCATGCGGGCGCCGAGTGGGAATTCTGGGCCGGGCCGAGCGATTGCGGCGGCGGAACGGGCGCCAATCCGCGCGAGATCGGCAACTTCCTGAGCGCCCTCCAGACCACGCGGGTGGCCGATTGTTCCGTCGCGGCCTGGCGCCTGTTCGGCATCTCGCTCGCCGGCTGGAACGCGGTCATCGCCTTCGCGCTCAGCGCCGTGGCCGGCACGGCGGCGGCCAAACGCTAGAGCGTTTTCGGTTTTGGCTGAGTCTGGGTTGTGGGGTTCACAAGGCTTGCGCGACCTGATTCCCTGCACGCTCCGCATGAGGAGCGCGACATGGGTCGACCCTATAGCCTGGACCTGCGCGAGCGTGTCGTGGACGCAGCGGCGGCAACCTCTCGACGTCGGGCTGCCGCACGCTTCGGGGTCGGGATCGCCACGGCGATCCGCTGGGCTGCCGCCGTCGAGGCCACCGGTACGGTGGCGGCCCGTCCCCAGGGGCGTCCGCGCACATCGAAGCTCGATTCGCACGAGGCGTTCCTGCGGGGGCTGATCGCGGAAAAGCCCGATCTCACCCTGGAGGCGATGCGCGCCCGGCTGCTGGCCGAGCATGACCTCAAGGTTGGACTGGGAACCCTATGGGCCTTCCTCGACGCCCGCGACCTCACTTACAAAAAAAGACAGCCCATGCCGCCGAGCAGGAACGGCCGGACGTGAGGGCCGCGCGGGAGGACTGGTTCGAGGGTCAGCCCGACCTCGACCCGGCCCGGCTGATCTTCATTGACGAGACCTGGACCGCCACCAACATGGCCCGCACCCACGGGCGCTGTCAGCGCGGCCAGCGGCTGCGCTGCGCCGTCCCGCACGGCCATTAGAAGACCACGACCTTCGTGGCGGGCCTGCGCCTGACGGGGATGGCGGCTCCGTTCGTCCTCGACGGGTCCATCAACCGCACGGCCTTCCAGGCCTATGTCGACGAGGTGCTGGTGCCCGAACTCACGCCCGGCGACATCGTCGTGATGGACA
Organism: Beijerinckiaceae bacterium; assembly: GCA_022702195.1. Classification (GTDB taxonomy): domain Bacteria; phylum Pseudomonadota; class Alphaproteobacteria; order Rhizobiales; family Beijerinckiaceae; genus Methylobacterium. The sequence goes on from JAKONB010000502.1 coordinate 6,542, forward strand.
ACCTCGGGAGCCACAAGGGCGCGGCCGTGCGGGCCGCCATCGAGGCGGCCGGCGGGCGGCTCCTGTTCCTGCCGCCCTACAGTCCGGACTTCAACCCGATCGAAATGGCCTTCTCCAAGCTCAAAGCCCTCCTGCGCGAGGCGGCCGAGCGCACGCGCGACGGCCTATGGTCTGCCATCGGACGCCTCATCGACACCGTCACCACGCGTGAATGCGCAAACTTCTTCAAAGCCGC
>JAKONB010000603.1 GCA_022702195.1 Beijerinckiaceae bacterium
GCCTCGGCCTTGCCGTAGAGTACTTGGCCCCCGCCCCGGAAATCGACCTGTCCCCCCCCGGAGACGGTGCCTTGGAACGCGTAGGTGTCCGAGCGGTCGTAGACCAGACGCGCGTTGTTCACGATCGCCCCGGCGAGCGACCCGGCGGTGCCGCCATTGCCGATCTGCAGGGTGCCCTGGCTGATCACCGTGCCGCCCGTGGCATGGCCCGTGCCCAGCACCACCAGGGTGCCGGTCCCCGTCTTGATCAGGCTCCCCCCACCCGTCAGCGCCCCGGTCAGGGTCAGGGTGGTGGCCGGAGCCACCGCGAGGCTGCCCCCCTTCGGCCCCAGGCTCACCGCCCGCCCCGAGGTGAGGCTGGCCAAGGAGGCCAGCGTTCCGCCGTCGAGGGTCACGCCCCCCGACGGCGCCCCCAGGGCCGCGTCCGCCGCGACCTGCAGGGTGCCGCCGCTCACCGTGGTGCCGCCCGTATAGGTGTTGACCCCGCTGAGCACGAGGGTGCCGTAATCGCCCTTCGTCACCCCGGTGCTGCCGGCCAGCGTCGCCGCGATGGTCGCGACCGTCCCGGCTCCCGCCGCCGTGCCGTCGCCGACCCGGATCACCGGCGATTCCGAGCCGCGACCCGTCAGGGTGACCGTCCCGCCCGCGAGCCGATAGCCGCTCGCCGCGAATTGCAGCCCCTTGGCGGTGACCGGACCGGCCGAATCATCCACCGTCACGGTCCCTGGATTTCCCTGGAACACCGCGAACCCGTTGGTGGCCGAACCCGCTTTCCAGGTCCCCGTCCCGGTCCGGAACGACAGCGGGGCGTTGGAATCCTCCACGGTCAGGTTGACCTGGTGGGCCAACGCGGTCTGCACGCCGCCGAGCAGCCCGCCGGTCAGCGCTCCAACCTGCAGGCCGTGGTCGGTCAGCGCGCCGGTATAGGTGATGAGCCGGTACACGCCCGCACCGAAGCCCGCCGTCGGCGTCACCGCCAGCGTCCCCCCCAGGGTGACGTCGCCGTTCACCTGGAACAATCCGGTGTGGCTCGGGCCGCCCAGCGTCACCGCCAGGGTGGATTGGCCCGCGAGGTCGAGACCGCCCATGGTCAGGCCGGTGCCGGGGGCGCCGGCCAGGGTGCCGCCATCCTGCACGCGCACATTCTGGCCGACCGTCCCGCCGCCCGACAAGGTCGCCCCGCCGGAGACGGAGACGGCCCCGGCCACGCTGCCCGAAAGCCTCAGGGTCCCGCCCTGCACCGTGGTGGCGCCCGTATAGGTGTTGGCGCCCGTCAGGATCAGGGTGTTGGCGCCCGTCTTGGTCACACTGCCCGTGCCGGAGATCGCCCCGGCCTGGGTCGTGCCGGAAGCGCCCGGAGCGAACACCAGGGCGGCGTCGTTGGCGATGGCGCCCGCCACCGAACCTGAGACTGCTCCGTCGCCGATCTGGAGCGTGCCCGCCGCCACATGGGTGGTGCCCGCATAGGTGTTGGCGCCGGTGAGGATCAGGGTGCCGAGGTCGGTCTTCACCAGCCCGCCGGTGCCGGTGAGCGCGGAGGCGATCCGCGCCACCGTCCCGGCCCCCGCCGCCGTGCCGTCGCCGACCCGCACCGGGGTGGATCCCGAGGGATCGGCCAGGGTGATCGGGTCGCCGGACAGGGCGTACCCATCCCCGAAGAACTGCATCCCCGTCACCGCCACGGCCCCTTTCGTGGCGTCGACCGCCACCGCGCCGCCGCGGGCGCCACCGAACACCGCGAAGGTGCTCCGATAGGCGAGCGTCTGTCCGGCCTGGGTGTCGGTCCAGTTGGTGCGGGTCGGATCGGCGCTCCAGGTCCCCGCGCCGCCCTGCACCGTGCCGTTGGCGAGGGTCTGCGTCCCGTTCCAGAACAGCAGGCCGGGGACAGCGCCGCCGTCGGTTCCGCCCGGGCCGTTGCCGCCGGTGCCACCCGACCCGCTGCCGCCGGTTCCGCCCGAGCCGCCACCGGTTCCACCCGAGCCGCCGCCACCGGTTCCACCCGAGCCGCCGCCACCGGTTCCACCCGTACCGGTATCGTTCACGGCGAGGTTCACCTGCCCCTGCTGGCGCTGGATCGCGTAGGCAAAGCTCGCCGGGCTCGTGCCGAGGCGCAGGCCGTTGTCGGAGGCCAGATTGGTGTAGTCGATGATCCGATAGACGCCCTTCATAAGCCCGCCGGCGGTGGTGACGTCGAGCACGCCGTCGAGGGCGAGGCTGCCGGTGCTCACCGCCGCGTAACCGGTGGGCGCCCCCAGCGCCACCGAGAGGTGGGCCTCGTGGGCCAGGACCAGCCCGCCGGTGATCAGGCCGTTGCCGCCGGCCGTGGGCGTCGCCCGCAGGGTGGCGCCGTCCTGCACCGTCACCGTGCCGCTCACCGTGGGGGCCGTCCCGGTGGTGGCCAGCCCGGCCAGGGTGGCGCCGCTCTGCACGGTGACGGCGCTGGTCAGTTGCGCGCCGCTGGCGAGCGCCAGGGCGCCGGCCGCGAGGGTGGTGCCCGCCCCGGCGCTGTTGCTGCCGGCGAGCGTCAGGGTGCCGGCTCCGCGCTTGAGCAGCGACCCTGCGCCGGTGATCGCCCCGCCGGCCACGATGTCGTCCGCGCGGTCGAACACCAGGGCGGCGTCGTTGGCGATGGCACCCGCCACCGAACCGGCGGTGCCGCCGGAGCCGATCTGGAGCGTGCCACCCGAGACGACCGTGGCACCGGAATAAGTGTTGGTGCCGGTGAGGGTCAGGCTGCCCCCACCGATCTTCTTCAGGGTCTGGGCGCCGCCGAGCGCCGCGGTGATGGTGGCGCTGCCGCCCCCCGCCACGCCGTCCTCCACCAGGATGCGGGTGACGGGATCGTCGTGGAAGCCGACCAGGGTGAGACCGCCGCCGGCCAGGGTGTAGCCGGAGGTGACGAATTCCAGCCCCGCCACCTTCGGCGCCGTCGCGCCCACCGTGACGGTCCCGGCCTTGCCAGCGAAGATCGCCAACGAGCCCGTATTGTCCCAGACCCCCGCCGCGCTGCCATCCGCCGCCGCCCACTGGGCGGCCGATCCGGCCGGATCCCAGGTGCCGGAGCCGCCGGCCACCCCGCCGGTGGGGTTCCACCATTGCCCGTTCTTCGCGAACAGGTCGACGTGCCTGTTCGTGGTGGTGTCCAGCACGAACAAGGTGTGGGCCGGGACGGACCCCAGCGTCAGGCCGGGACCGGAGAGTGTCCCACCATAGTCGAACAACCGGTAGGCGCCGCTCCTGAACCCGCTTCCGGCCTTGAGGTCGAGGTTGCCGGCGAGCGTCAGGGTGCCGGCCACGCTGATCGCGGCTGTGGCGGAGGGGGCGAGAAGGGTGGTCGCGACGCTCCCGGCCGAGCCGAGTGTCAGGGCTCCACCGATAGCCAGCGTGGTCGTGCCTGGGATCGCGTGCAGGCCGGCGCCGTCGCGGATGGTGACGTCGCCGCCGATCCTCCCTGCGTTGGCCGCCGTGGGGTCGCCGGTAAGACCTGCGCCCGATTGCAGGGCGATCCCTCCGGCCAGGCTGCCGCCGCCGCTGAGCTGGAGGGTCACCGCCGCCACGGTGGTGAGGCCGGTATAGGTGTTGGTCCCGGTCAGCGTCAGCGTGCCGGCGCCCGCCTTGGTCAGGCCGCCGGTGCCGGTGAGCGCAGCGTTGATCCCGATCGCGAAACCGTTGCTGTCGATGGTGCCGCCGCTGGCCTTCAGGACGATGTCGCCGCTTCCGAAGCCTTTCAGGAAGTCCGCCTGCGCCGCCGTGGCCTTCAGGATACCGCCGTCGAGGTTCAGCGCCGCCGTCCCGGCGGCCTGGCCCTTGATGACCTGGCTTGCCGCCGCGGTGCCGCGTTGCTCCACGGAGAGCGTGCCGGCGGCGGCGCTGTGATTGGCCAGGATGATCCCGTTCGTCCCGGCGTCGAGGAGCGAACCGGCTCCGGTCACCGTCACCGTGCCGGTGGAAGCGGCGGACTTGCCGACAGAGACATCGCTCCCGCTGGTGATCGTCCCGCCATCCGCGACGATCAGCGTGCCGATGCCCTGATCGCCGACGGTGAGGCCGCCGCTGCCGAGGATCCAGGTCGAGCCGGTTCCGGTCACGGTCGCGGTGTTGCTGGCCTGCTGGTCGAGAGTCGCGCTGTTGCCGGTGACCGTGCCGCCCTTCTCGACGCGCAGCGTGCCGGGCTCGACCAGGGAGGCCTTCTCCAGGAATGCCAGTGTCGAGCCCGTCCCGGTCACCGTGATGGTGCTGGTCGAACCGACGGAAGGATCCTGTCCGAACGAGACCTTGCCGCCGTCGGCGATCAACAGCTTCGCCGTCCCCCCCTGAATTCCCAGGTATGACGTTGAAACTTCCAGGGTGGATCCGGCACCGGTCACCGTCACGAGCCCGGTACCGCCATAATTTCCGAGCGAGCTCCCTTCGACTTTGGCATGACCTCCGTTCGATACGGTAAAGACGCCGGAACCCGCACTTCCAACGATCAGATAGTGATGAGCGCCGCTGACATCGAGCATCGAACCGTTGCCATCGACGATGACGGTGCCGACTGATTGCGCGCCCCCGTAGGCTTGTGTGGCCACATCGACGTTTCTGGCGGTCAGCGACCCTCCGTTCGATATGGTGAGCGTGCCGGGAGTGCCGGGAACGGAGCCAACCTCGATCGTCCCGAAAGCCACCTTCGTGCCGCCGCCGGTCACGGTCAGCGCGCCAGGGTTGTTGTTGCCGATGAAGCTTTGTACGCCCGCCGACACCGTACTGGTGCCACCGGAGAAGACCAATTCGCCTCCATCGACCGTGGTCATGGCCTCATATGTGTTGCTGCCGGTCAGAATTACGGTTCCGGTGCCGACCTTCTTCAGCCCGCTCGTGCCGGAAATGTTGCCCGCATAGGTCCAGGTGCCTGAGCGGTTGATCGTCAAGAACCCGTTATTGACAATATCGCCGACGACGGACCCCGTGGGACCGCCGTTGCCGATCTGGAGGGAGCCGGAGACGGTGGTGATGCCCGTATAGGTGTTGGCTCCGAGGAGGGTCAGCCCGCCCCCGACCACCACCCCCTGCGTGCCCGCCAAAGGCGCGGCGATGGTGGCGCTTCCGATGATCTGCGGCGTGCCGGAGGTGGTCGCCAGGGTCAGGGCGTCGCCGGCGATGGTGTAGCCGGAGGTCACGAATTTCAGGCCCTTGGCCTGCACGGCGCCCTTCGAGGCATCGACGGTGACGGTACCGGCCGAGCCGCCGAAAACCGCTGGCCTAATGGGATCGGCGACCACGTGGCTGGTGCCACCGACATTGGTCCAGTTCGTGTCGCCTCCCGCAGCGGCCGTCCAGGTCCCGGAGCCGCCGGTCACCGAGTTGGAGGTGCCCGTCGTCTGAGTGCCGTTCCAGTAGCGGGAGAGATCGACCACGGTCAGCAGAAGTTCCTTGCCCGTGGGATCGTCGGAGGTCGCGTAGGCGAAATCTTCCGGACCGGAGATGTGCGTGAAGCTGGAACCGGTCAGGGTCTTGCCGTAGCTGGCGAGGACGTAGGTCCCTTCACGAAAGCCGCCGTTGTCGGCGATGACCAAGGCGGCGCCGTTGGTCACACTTCCGGTGACGCCCAGGAGCGCCGTCTCGCTCGGTGAGCCGAGTAACACCTTCAGGATCGAGCCTGCGTCGAGGGTGAGCGATCCGCCGACGCTCGCGGCCGCGCGCCCGCCGCTTTGAAGCGCGAGGGTGCCGCCGCTCTTGACCGCGACAGAGCCGAGGAGTTGCCCCGTGAGGAGGCCCGTGCCCCCATCGATCGACCAAGCGATCCCCTTCGTGCCGGCCTGCTTGTCGCGCAACGTCCAGGTCCCGTCGGCGATCGACACCTTGTCGAAGTTCTGGAACTGCGCGCCGTTGCCATTGCCGGCGTCCAACTGCGACAGGGAGAAGATGCCACCGCCAGAGCCGAGCTTCACGGTGTTGGATGCGCCGGCCGTCGTCGCGCCGTTCACGTTGCCGCGGAGCACGGCGTAGGTCTCCCCCGTGATCCCCCCATTCCCCAACAATTCCAGAACGTTGGTGCTGCCGGTGAACTCGATGGCACTGGAGTAGCTCAGAGCGTTCGGAGTGCTGCCGGTGACGCTCGATCCGGCGGCCAGCGTCAGCGTCAGGTTCGCGCCCCTGATACCGACGCCGCCACCGAAGGGGAGGCGGTACGCTCCGCCGATCAGCCCCCCGATCCCACCGGTGATCGAGACTCCTTCGCCGACGACGACCCGCACGCCGCCGGCATTGGTGAGCACCAAGCCATCACCGCCGTTGCCGCCGCCTCCATAGTACCGGAAATTCGGCGCGATCGGCCCGGCACCACCATCTCCTCCGGCTCCGCCGGCGATGTTGTGGTTGATCGCATAGGGGCCAGCCCCGGTCAGGATGACGCCGTACCCGCCAGCGCCGCCGCCGCCGCCGCCAGCGGCCGTCGCGTTGCCGCCCTTGCCGCCGCTGCCGCCCGTGATCGCCGTATCCGGTTCGCTCGTACCGACATAGCCGGCCCTGCCGCCACCGCCGCCGCCGCCGGCCTTGTCTTTGCCGCTTCCGCTCCGGCCGTCGGAACCGTTGAGATTGTCGCCTGACGCGCCGGCGCCACCGGCGATGCCCCCAGCGCCTTTACCACCGTTTCCACCGCCACCGGGACCCGCACCGCCACCACCGCCGCCGCCGAGCTGTGCCTTGGGAGTGTCGCTGCCATTGCCGGGGGTCCCCGTCGGGGTGTCGGTACCGCCTTGGCCGCCCAAGGGGCCGCCGTCGCCGCCTGATGCGAAAGCCACGGTCGCGAACCCGAGTGGGTTCAGCGCGGGCGGCACCGCCACCAGGGCCG
>JAKONB010000562.1 GCA_022702195.1 Beijerinckiaceae bacterium
CTTCTGCGCCATGATGCCGTCGAGGCTGTAATCCTCCCGCAGGCCGTTCGTGGCGACGATGATGGCGCTGAGCAGTGCGGCGAGCCGCAGGCTGCGGAAGCTCGTCACCCAGAGGCTGTCACCCGCGAAGACGACCTCGTAGCCGAACTCGACCGTCAGGATGACCGCGAGTATCGCCGCGATGTCGGCGAGCGCCAGCGACGACGACAGGGCCATCCGCGCCACGGCCCGCCCGCGGCGCGGCAGGAGCGCGGACCACACGCTGCGACGGCGTTCGGCCGAGGTCGGCAAAGCCTGAAACGTCTCCGGAACCCGTTCGTGAAACATCTGGCCCGCCACGTCCCGGTTTGATCGGACTTTGTACCAGTCTGAAACACGAAAGATTTCAGCGCCGGCATCTGCCGATGACGGAGCAAGGGGTGAGCCGCGACGTTCGCTGATTCGGCCGCTTCGCAATCGGCGCCCATGTAGGGGAACGTCGGACGGCCGGCAATACATGGTAAATGCTGAGTTACCGGATTGCAGGCACTTGAGATCGGCCCGGGCGCGACAGGCCGTTACCAGCAGTTGCGTTGTAACGTCGGATTATTTCTAAGCGGTTGAATTTCGTCGCCGGGCGAAGCTTGGCCAATGCTCCGGCGAGCGTGTGCGGTTCGACGACGCCACATGCGTTCGTGGTTGGCGATCTCCGCGAATCAAAAAGCGCCCGCCACCGGTCGGGTGGCGAGCGCTCGGAGAATGTTGAACCGCAGCGTCAGACGGCGGCGGCGTGCTTCTCGGCATCGCCGGCGCCGCCGACGGTCTGGACCATCTCGAAACCCTCGAATTGCGGATGGCCGAGGTACAGCGGCTTGGTCGAGGGCGCCCGGCTATGGGCCTTGCGGAATTGCTCGGAGCGCGTCCAGGCCTCGAACGCGGCGCGCGAACGCCAGACGGTGTGCGAGGCGTAGAGGACGTGGTCCTCATGCTCCGGCCCACGGAGCAGATGAAACTCGACGAAGCCTTCCATCTCGCCGAGGTGGCTGTCGCGGCCGAGCCAGACGGCCTCGAAGTCCTCGGTCGCATCCTTAACGACCTTGAAGCGATTCATCGCGATAAACATGGTGTTCTCCGGTGAAACAGCGAATTTAGGCCCTTGAGCCGGTCTGGGCGAGCCCTGCTGCGGCGACGCAGCGCGCGTGATGGACTGCGCAGACTTAATCGATCGACATTTCAGCAACAATGTTTCAAAGATACGCTAGGTTAAACCACAAGATGTAGTCTTTGACTTGCGGGGCCTAACAACTTGGTGTCCAATTGCCGTATGGTCCATACTGTGCCGCAGTCGGGGTGTCGACCGATTGCTATAGCACCCGTTGTCAACGTGTTTTCTTGTTCGGCACGTGGGAGCAGGCGACAATAAGGGCTTAGAGGTGCGGCCGTTTGCAATGCAATCGGCTACTGCTCTAGCGTGCGACACCACACGGCATGTATAGGCGCGATATGAGATCGAGGGTCGGACGGTGAAGCGGCGCGATAGCGAGGCGGGAACACCGGATCCGCAAGGGGACGCTGTTCAGGGCGTGGACAAGGACACGATCAACCAATTGATGCCGAAACAGACCACCGACGTCGATCGTCTGGTGGGGATTCGCATCACCGCGTTGCGCAAGGCGCGCGGCCTGAGCCAGACCGCCCTCGGCAATGCTGTCGGCGTCACGTTCCAGCAGGTTCAGAAATACGAGAAGGGCCAGAACCGCGTCGGAGCCGGCCGGCTCCGTGAGATCGCGCGCCTGCTCGAAGTGCCGGTCTCCGCCTTCTTCGAGGAGAGCGAGACGCGCGAGAACGCGCAGGAGGACGTCTTCGGCTTCCTCAGCGCGCATGGGGCGATCGAGCTGCTGCGCGCCTACGCGCAGATCGAGGACGAGCAGATGCGCCGGGATGTCCTGGCCCTGGTTCGCAGCGCCGCCCGCCTCGCGCAGGCCCGCAGCGCGCCCCCGGCGGCCGATCCGGCCTGAGTCCTTGCGTCCGCCGCTTCGCCGAGCGTGTCCGGTCCGGGCGATCGATCCAGCGCTCTGAAACCGAAATCGAATCGGACATCCCCATCGGGCCGGCGTTTCAGCCCTCGTCCGCCGCGATGAGGTGAAAGAAGCTCCCGCCCACGAGGCCGACCCGGTGACCAGCCAGACCGTGATCGGTGCCCTCCGCGTCGGTGACGCGGGCCAGGGCGTCCGCCTCCGCGGCGGCCGGCGAGAGTTCGCTGGCGTAATGGAATTCATGCCCCACGACCCGCGCCCCGCACCGGCCCAGGGGACCGTCGCTGGAGAGCCGCGCGATGCGGTAGCCCAGATGCAGCTTGCGCTTGGCGTACGAGGTGGCGACCGGCAGCAGGCCGGCCATGGCGTGCGTGATCCCGTCCGCATCCTCCAGGGTCTCCCCCAGCACCATGTAGCCGCCGCACTCGCCGTGGACCGGGCGCGTGGCCGCGAAGGCGCGCAGGCCGCTGAGGAACCGGGAGGCTGCAGCCAGCCGGCCCGCATGCAGCTCCGGATAGCCGCCCGGCAGCCAGCAGGCGTCGCACGCCTCCGGGGGGGCCTCGTCACCGAGCGGTGAGAACGGCACCAGCTCGGCCCCGGCCAGACGCCAGCCGGTTTCGAGATGCGGGTAGAGGAAGCTGAACGCCGCGTCCCGGGCCACCGCGATGCGCTGCCCGGGCGGGCGCGGCAGCACGCCCCCCGAGGCCGGGATGGCGCCGCCCGCACAGGCGATCACGGCGTCGAGGTCGATGCCGGCCTCGGCCAGGTCGGCCAGACGGTCGAGCCGCGCCTCCAAGTCGGCGGTCTCGCCGGCCTGGACCAGGCCGAGATGGCGCTCGGGCAGGACCAACGCGGCGTCGCGCATCAGCGCGCCGAGGACCGGAAGCCCCACGCGCTCCATCCCGGCCTCCACCAGGCGGCGGTGGCGGGCGCTCGCGACCTTGTTGAGGATCACCCCGGCGATCCGGATCCGCGGATCGTAGAGCTTGCAGCCGAGCG
>JAKONB010000567.1 GCA_022702195.1 Beijerinckiaceae bacterium
CAGGAAGTGGGCCGGGCAGATTGGGGCTACGGTGATGAAATTCTTGCGGAAACCTACGTCGCCGGGCGCGAGCTGACCTGCGCGGTGATGGGGGACAAGGCCCTGGGCGTGATCGAGATCAAGCCGGCTTCCGGGGAGTGGTACGACTTCGACGCGAAGTACGCCGAGGGGGGGTCGATCCACGTGCTCCCGGCAGAAATTAAACCAAATGTTTACCAGCGTGTCCAAGAGTTGTCGTTAACGGCGCATCAAGCACTCGGGTGCCGGGGCATCAGCCGTGCGGACCTTCGCTACGACGACACACCGGGTGGAACCGGTGCCCTCGTCGTCCTGGAGGTCAACACGCAACCCGGCATGACGAAGACCAGCCTTGTGCCGGATATCGCAGCCCACGCTGGCTTTAGTTTCGGTGAGCTCGTCCAATGGATGGTGGAGGACGCAACGTTGGGCCGCTAGGCGCCGCCGGTCAGGCCGGCGCCGAGGGACGCCTCGACTCGGCCGCCGGCCCGGTCCGCTCGCTGCGCGCGGCTCTGTCCGCCCGCTTCTCCCGCCAGATCCGTCGGCTCGCCCGTGGGCGCCGCTCGCGCCTGGCGATCCCGATCGAGCGCCGTGTGCCCCGTCATCTCGGCACCGCCGGCCTGTTCCTCGCCTCGGCGACCCTGGCGCTCGGCGGCTTCGTCGGCAGCGGCAGCTACGACCGCTTCGTGGCCGAGAACGTCCGTCCCCTCGACATCCTGGCGCGCCTGGCCGGTTTCGGCGTCGAGCGCGTCACCATCTCGGGCATCGCCCGGCTCTACGAGCGCGAGGTGCTTCAGGCCGCCGGCATCGACGGGCATTCCTCGGTGGTGTTCCTCGACGTGGCCGAGGCGCGCGAGCGCCTGCTCCAGGTGCCGCTGATCGCCAGCGCCTCCGTGCGCAAGGTCTATCCCAACGAGATCGTCATCACCCAGGTCGAGCGCGAGCCCGCCGCCCTGTGGCAGCGCAACGGCGAGATCGCGGTCATCGCCGCCGACGGCACCGTCATCGACCAGATGCGCGACGACCGTTACGCCGCGCTCCCCCTCGTGGTCGGCGACGGCGCCAACGAACGGCTCAAGGATTACCTCGCGCTGATCGATGCGGCCGGCCCCCTCGCCGAGCGCGTCAAGGCCGGCACCTACGTGTCGGGCCGGCGCTGGACGCTCAAGCTCGACGGCGTCGACATCCGCCTGCCCGAGACCGGCGCCACCGAGGCGCTCGCCCGGCTGGTCAGGCTCGAGCGCGACAGCCGGATCCTCGAGAAGGACATCATCGCGGTGGATCTGCGCATGGCCGACCGGGTCGTGGTGCGGCTCACCGAGGAGGCCGCGGCGGCGCGGGCCGAATCGCAGAAGAAGAAGCCGAAGGGCAAGGGGACCGAGACATGAGCCGAACGATCCCGTCCGGCGATTCCCGCCTCTCCCCACCGTCTCCCCGCAATTCCGGCCCGGTAGCATGATGCACGACCAGCATGGCCTCACGCCGCGGCTGAAACCGCTCTCCGCACGGCGCAGCACCACCCTGTCGGTGCTCGATATCGGCACCAGCAAGGTCGTGTGCCTCATCGCCGAGCTCCAGCCGGCCGAGGCGCTCACGACGCTGCGCGGACGCACCCATTTCGCCCGCATCATCGGCATCGGCCACCAGCGCTCCCAGGGACTCAAGGGCGGCGCCATCGTCGATCTCGAGGCCGCGGAGGGCGCGATCCGTCAGGCGGTCCACGCCGCCGAGCGGATGGCCAAGGTCGAGGTGCAGTCGGTCATCGTCAACATGTCCGGCGGCCGCATCGGCTCGCAGCATTTCGAGGCGCGCATCGGCACCCGCACCGGCACCGTCACGGGGTCGGACGTGGAGCGGGTGCTGGAGACCGCCTCCGCCCACGGCGTCAGCCCAGGCCGGGCGGTGCTCCACGCCCTGCCCACCGGCTATGCCATCGACGGCCAGGGCGCGGTCATCGATCCGTCGGGCATGATGGGCGACGCCCTCGGGGTCGATCTCCACGTGGTCACCGGCGAGGCGGCCGCCGCCCGCAACCTGATGCTCGCGGTGGAGCATTGCCACCTCGGGGTCGAGGCGGTGATCGCCACCCCCTACGCGGCGGGCCTCTCGGCCCTCGTGGACGACGAGGCCGAGATGGGCGTGTGCGTCGTCGACATGGGCGGCGGCACCACCAGCGTCGGCGTGTTCTCCGGCGGACATCTCGTCCATGTGGACGCCATCGCGGTGGGCGGCCACCACGTCACCATGGACATCGCCCGCGGCCTCTCCACCCGGGTGGCGGCGGCCGAGCGGCTCAAGACCCTCTACGGCTCGGCGATCGCCACCGCGTCCGACGAGCGCGACATGATCGCGGTCCACGGTGTCGGCGAGGACGAAGGCGACGCACCGACCCATGTGCCGCGCTCGCACCTCGTGCGGATCATCCGCCCCCGCGTCGAGGAAGTGATCGAGCTGGTGCGCGATCGCCTTCGCAACGCCGGCTTCGCCGCCCAGGCCGGGCGCCGGGTGGTGCTGACGGGAGGCGCCAGCCAGCTCGTCGGGCTGCCGGAAGTCGCCCGCCGGGTGATGGAGGGCCAGGTTCGCATCGGCCGGCCGCTCGGCATCCGCGGCCTGCCCGAGGCCGCCAAGGGACCCGCCTTCTCCGCGGCGGTGGGCCTCCTGGTCTACCCGCAGGTGGCGCATGCGGAGCATTTCGAGCCGCGGGGGCACGGCGCCTTCGCCGGCACGGGGACGGACGGCTACCTCTCGCGCGTCGGACGCTGGATCCGCGAGAGCTTCTAGGGACGACGGCCGTCGCGTCCGCCCCCCGGATCGGGGGGACGCGCAGGCCCAGAGCAAATCGGCGCTCCTTCGCGAAGAGGCGTCAAACGAAACATGAGAGGCACGAGAGGCTCGACATCATGGCCATCAGCTTGCAGGCGCCGGACATCCGGGAACTGAAGCCCCGCATCACCGTGTTCGGTGTCGGCGGAGCCGGCGGCAACGCCGTCAACAACATGATCGAATCCGGCCTTCTCGGCTGCGAGTTCGTGGTGGCGAACACCGACGCCCAGGCGCTGACCTCGTCCAAGGCCGAGCGCGTGATCCAGATGGGTCTCGGCGTCACCCAGGGGCTCGGTGCCGGTTCGCACCCGGAAGTCGGTTCGGCGGCCGCCGACGAGGTGATCGACGAGATCCGCGACCAGCTCTCGGGCGCTCACATGTGCTTCATCACCGCCGGCATGGGCGGCGGCACCGGCACCGGGGCGGCCCCCGTCATCGCCCGCGCCGCCCGCGACATGGGCATCCTCACGGTGGGCGTGGTCACCAAGCCGTTCCAGTTCGAGGGCGTGCGCCGGATGCGCACCGCGGAAGCCGGCATCCAGGAGCTGCAGGCCGCCGTCGACACCCTGATCGTGATCCCGAACCAGAACCTGTTCCGGGTCGCCAACGAGAAGACCACCTTCGCCGACGCCTTCGCGATGGCCGACCAGGTGCT
>JAKONB010000570.1 GCA_022702195.1 Beijerinckiaceae bacterium
ACGCCTTCACCAACCCGTCCACCAACTCCTACAAGCGCCTAGTGCCGGGCTACGAGGCCCCCGTGCTGCTCGCCTACTCGGCGCGCAACCGCTCGGCCTCCTGCCGCATCCCGTGGACGAAGAGCCCGAAGGCCAAGCGCGTCGAGGTCCGCTTCCCCGACCCGATGGCGAACCCCTACCTCGCCTTCTCGGCCCTGCTGATGGCCGGCCTCGACGGCATCCTCAACAAGATCGATCCGGGCGCCGCCATGGACAAGGATCTCTACGACCTGCCCCCGCGCGAGCTGAAGCAGATCCCCACCGTCTGCGGCTCGCTCCGTGAGGCGCTGGAAAACCTCGACCGTGACCGCGCTTTCCTCAAGGCCGGCAACGTGTTCACCGACGATCAGATCGATTCGTTCATCGAACTGAAGATGACCGAGGTGATGCGCTACGAGATGACGCCGCACCCGGTCGAGTTCACGATGTACTACTCGCTCTGAGAAGATCGGGCCGGGCGTGACGCCCGGCCTTCCCGAACCTTCGCGACGCCGGGGCCTCCACAGGGGCTCCGGCGTGATGCGAACTTCGTCTGGAACGGCGCCGACATCCGGACCATGCTGGATGAAGCCCGTCGCCGGCTGTGATGGCCGGGCGGCCGTCACGCGATACAGCCCCCGGGGCATCGGCCAGCCGACGCCCGGCGCCTGTCTATTTCACCGGCGGCGTGAGCGGGATGCTCTGCGCGAACTGAAAGACGTTGTCCGGGTCGTACTGGCGCTTGACCGCGCAGAGACGGTCGACGTTCTGCCCGTAATAGGCGTTCAGCCAATCCGGGAGGTCGCGGCTGGGAAAATTGACGTAGGATTGCTTCTTCACGAAGCGCTGCATGTCGGCGAAATACGCGGTGAGCCAGGCGAGCTGCCGCTGGACCTGGTCCGGCGTGTCGAGCGGGCTCCACGACGCCTCCATCTCCAGGATGAAGTCGGAATCGCGGTGGACGTAGGCGGTGTCCTTGGCAGCCACGGTCTTCACCTTGCCGCCGGCCGCGAACAGGATGCCCATATTGTCCTGGCGCAGGGAGCCGCCGGGCCAGCGGCCCATCCAGCCCATCATCGCGTCGAGGGCATCCCCGTCGAGACGGCCCGCGACGTAGCTCGACCGGATGTCGTAGAGGCCGACGGGATCGTCGGTGACGAGATAGTCGCGGGCACTCCAGTAATTCATGCCGTTGATCTCGGCGACGATCGGCGCGACCCGGGCGAGCGGACGCTCCAGCAGCGCCTTGAGCTTGTCCGGAGGACCGAAGAACTGGCCCAGGGTCTGGACCCGCAATTGGTCGCGGGCGGTGGATTCGGCGCTGGCCGGCGCGAACTTGCTGCGCATCGAGATCTCGCCGGCATTCGCGAGCTGGATGTCCTGAAGGTCGAGCATCAGCTCGATCTGCTGCCGGGCCGGCCAGATGATGTTGAAGACCGTGACGTTCCCCACCTCGTGCGCCTGGAAGGTGAAGGCGGTGTGGACCGCGAAATTGCCGCCTCCGCCGCCACGGGCGGCCCAGAACAGGTTGTCGTCCTCCCCCGTCCGGGCGGTGGCCCGGCGCAGCACGCCATCCGCCGTCACGGCGTCGGTGGCCAGCAGGGCGTCGCAGGTCAGGCCGTTGCGCGTCGCCGAGAAACCCCAGCCGCCGCCGAGGACGAGACCGCTGGCGCCCACCGTGGGGCAGCGGCCCGAGGCGATCGCCAGGCCGCTGGCTCGCAGGGCGTCGGCCATGTCCTGGTTGTTGGCGCCGCCCTGGACCATGACGAGGCCCTTGTCGCGGTCGATGGTGATCCCACCCATCGGCTTCACGTCGATCAGCAGACCCTTCGTGGTGGAGAAGCCAGCGTAATTGTGCCCGCCGGACCGCACCGCGAAGGGCGTCCGCTCCTGGCGCGCCCAGGTGATGCAGGCGCGCACGTCGTGATCATCCACACACATCGCGATGGCCAGCGGATACACGTCGGCCCAGCGGCCGTTATTCGGCCATGCGGCGACGAGGTAACCCGGCTCCCCTGGACGAATCAGCCGGCCGTGCAGGTCTTTCGCCAGGGCATCGAGCCCACGCACCGGCGGCCCCTCCAAAGCGGAACCGCCAAGGATCCGGCTGCCGAGGGCGGCCCCCGCCAGGGCGGCGCTCGATTGGAAGAGCCGTCGGCGGCTCACGCTCAGGGTGGTCTTGCTCATGGGGTCCGGATGGCCTCGGCTGATTCTTGCGGCGGCACTCAACAGATTTTTGCGTGGATCGGTCAATGGTGATGTGTGAAAGGATCCACCACTCCTTTCCTTCTTCATCGGTTTTATCAATAAAATTTCGATCCGCGAACCTCTATCGACCAGGCGCAGCGCAAGCCCGTCATAGTTATCGAAAAATATGATTGAACAGGAAACACCAGCAGCCGTACCCCCAAGAACGGCAACACTATTGTCGCGCGACATCCCACCAAACCCCTCGCCCGTCCCGCATTTGCCCGTGCATTTGACAAGACAGGGGTCGGTTGGATAGGCGCGGGTCGGTGGTGGAATGGTGACGCCCCACCCCGGTCCTCGCCGGGATTTGCCCGGAGACCGACCGTCCCGCGAAGCCGTCGGTCCCGCGGATGTTCCGGGGCGGGGGCCGCGGCGTGGCTTGAGCGAGCGTCAGGGCGCGGCGCGAGGG
>JAKONB010000580.1 GCA_022702195.1 Beijerinckiaceae bacterium
GGCACCTCGGCGACCGACCGGGCCGAAGCGCTGGACCGCTACTGGCGCAACGTCCGCACCCACACCCTGCACGATCCGGTGCGGTGGAAAGACCACTGGATCGGCGCCTACCACCTCAACGGCCGGCTGCCGCCCCGGCACGGAGCGCTCTAAGATGGCCAGAAAGCAGATTCTGCTGAACGCCTTCACCATGAACTGCGTCGGCCACATCAACCACGGGCTCTGGACCCATCCACGCGACCGCTCGTCGGACTACAACACGCTCACATACTGGACCGATCAGGCCCGGTTGCTGGAGCGCGGCCTCTTCGACGGCCTGTTCATCGCCGACATCATCGGCGTCTACGACATCTACGGCGGCGGCATCGACGTGACCGCGCGGGAGGCCGTGCAGCTTCCGGTGAACGAGCCCACCGTGCTCGTCTCCGCCATGGCGGCGGTGACGGAGCATCTCGGCTTCGGCGTGACGGTGAACGTCCACAACGAGGCGCCCTACACCTTCGCCCGGCGCCTCTCGACCCTCGACCACCTGACGGGCGGCCGGATCGGCTGGAACATCGTCACCGGCTATCTCGAGAGCGCCCATCGCGGCCAGGGCAGCGGCGCGCTGCCGGCCCATGACCGGCGCTACGATTATGCCGAGGAGTATCTCGAGGTTCTCTACAAGCTCTGGGAGGGGAGCTGGGACGATGCGGCGGCGCGGCGCGACCCGGCGGGCCGGGCCTTCGGCGATCCGGCTCGGATCCGGCCGGTCTCCCACCGCGGCGAATTCTTCGATGTCGCCGGCTACCACCTGTCCGAGCCGTCGGTGCAGCGCAGCCCGGTCCTCTACCAGGCCGGCGCGTCGGGGCGGGGCCGGGCCTTCGCGGGGCGCCATGCCGAATGCGTGTTCATCTCCGCCCGTGACCGGGTCAGCGCCCGCGAGACGGTGCGGGCGATCCGTGCCGAGGCGGTGGCGGCCGGGCGCCGGCCCGACGACGTGAAGATTTTCGTCGGCATCGCCACCATTCCGGGCCGCACCCGGGCGGAGGCCGAGGAGAAGCGAGCCGAATACCTGCGCTACGCGAGCCCCGAGGCGGGGCTCGCCCATTTCTCCGCCTCCACGGGCATCGATTTTGCCCGCTACGGCCTCGACGAACCGATCCCCTACGGCCCCGGCAACGCGATCCAGTCCGCCACGGCCGCTGCCGCCCAGCGGGGCCTGACGAAGCGCGACCTGCTCGCCGAACTCGGGCTCGGCGGCCGCTATTCCGTCATCACGGGCGACGCCGTCTCCATCGCCGACGAACTCCAAGCCTGGATCGAGGAGGGCGAGGTCGACGGGTTCAACCTCAGCCGCATCGTCGTCCCGGAGAGTTTTTCGGATTTCATCGACCTCGTGGTCCCGGAGCTTCAGGATCGCGGAATCTACAAGACCGCCTATGCCGGGGGCTCGCTCCGAGCCAAGCTCTTCGGCCGGGGCGACCGCCTGCCCGAGCGACACGCCGCCCAGGCCTTCCGCCCCGGTGCGGTGCAGGCGTGAGGAAACGCCCCATCGGCGACCGGAGACGGTCATCGCGCCCAAGCCCTTTCCGCCGAGGAGGGGGGCGTTCGGCGTGGGAACACGCGATGCACGGCCAGGAGGCCGAGCGTTCTGCCCGATCCGACGATCGGGGGTAACGCTCCGGCAGGCTGCGGGAAGAAATCCGACGAGGTCGGAAAATCCATCCTTCGGTTCCGTCGCGTCGCCGGGACGGCGTTGGCCATCGCCCCCGGCGCATGCACGGTCCATGGCCATGCGGGATCGCCGCCCAGCCGGGGAAGAGCGGTCCGCTCCCGTGCGGGACCTGTTTTCGCAGCTTGCCGGAGCCTCATGCCGCCCCGGCGATCCTGCTCAAGGACGGCGGGTCCGGTAGACGCCCGGATTGACGCCGGTCCATTTCCGGAAGGCCCGGACGAACGAGCTCGCCTCCGAGAATCCGACGGCCCCGGAGATGACGGAAAGGCTCAGGCGGGTCGTGCGGAGAAGGTGGACGGCGATCTCCTTGCGCACGCTGTCCTTGATGTCCTGGAACGATTGGCCCTCGTTCTCGATGCGACGGCGCAGGGTCGAGGTCGAGACGTCGAAGGAGGCCGCCACCTGAGCGAAGTCGGGCCACGCCTCCGGATTGCGGGAGCGAAGGAGGTGCTTGATCCTGGCGACGGTTCCGGCGTCGTTGCGGTACTTCACGAGGATGTTGGCGGGGGCGCGCCGCAGGAACCCGTCACGGTCGGCTGGAGTGGCGCGAACCGGTCGATCCAGCACGTCGCTCGCCACGATGAGGCGGTTCTCCGCCTGGGAGAACCGGATCTCGTCCGAGAAGAGGACACGATAAGCGGCGGGATCGTCCGGTGGCGGCGTGACGACCTCGATGGCGCGGATCTGGATCCTCTGCTTGACCAGAAAGCACATCAGGCCGTGCACGATGAGCCAGTACGTGAAGTAGGTGAAGCATCGCTGGACGACGCCCGCATCCGTGAGCGTCAGGTAGGCCACGCCGTCCTCTTCGACGAGCCGGCCATTCATTCCGTCGAGCATGACCGAGAGAAAGCCGAGGGCGAGGTGCACCGCCTCGCGCAGCGTGCCGCAATGCAGGGTCGCCCGGGTCAGGAACGCGAAACTGCCGGTCCGCAACGGCCGGGGATTCATGCAGAAGAACTCGTCGCCCGTGGCCTCGGCCACGGCCAGCCAGATGGCGGCATAGCGCTCGACCGATATGCGGCCGTCCTCGTCGTCGAGATCCGCGACCGACACGCCGTTCCGGTGCAGGCTCGGCAGGGCATGGTTCCGGGCGACGTCGAGCAGGGCCTCGCGCAGCAGGCGCATCGGGATCGTGCCGCGGTCTTCCGGTGCGGACCCCTCCGCGGTGGAGGGGAAGGTGTCGAAAACGTCGCGCATCTTGGCGGATGCGGCCATGGCCATACGCTCCCCTCGCCACCACGCTCGTAGCACCTTTGCCACCCGACCCTGAAGGCTGGTCAGGGCGCGGGGCGAGGGACGGGACGCAGCCCGGCGCGAGGGAATCGATGGCATCGCCGGCTTCGCGCATCCGGTCGTCAGCCTCGCGGCGCGGGAACGGGTGGACGCACCCGTCCCGTGGCGCGTGGATCTCGCTCCGACACCCGCGCTCGGCCGATGTCCGGGCGCCGGAGGTCGCTGAGCCCCCGTCGACGCCCGCCCCATCGACTTCCCCGGGCACGCGGCGGTCGCTACCGGGCCTGCATGCGCAGGGCGCCGTCGAGGCGGATGGTCTCTCCGTTGAGCATCGGATTGGTCAGGATCGCCAGGACGAGCTGCGCATACTCGTCGGGACGCCCGAACCGCGACGGAAACGGCACGGCCGCGCCGAGGCTCTTCTGCACCTCCTCGGGCAATCCCTGGACCATCGGTGTCTCGAACAGGCCCGGTGCGATGGCGCAGACGCGGATGCCGAGGGGGGCGAGTTCGCGCGCGACCGGCAGGGTCAGGCCGACCACGCCGGCCTTGGACGCCGCGTAGGCCGCCTGGCCGATCTGCCCCTCGTAGGCGGCGATGGAAGCCGTCGAGACGATGACGCCGCGTTCCCCGCCCCCCAGGGGGGCGAGGCCGGCCGCGCCCGCCGCCACCAGCCGGATCATGTTGAACGTCCCGACCAGATTGATCTGGACGACTTGGGCGAAGGCATCGAGCGAGGCGGGTCCGTTGCGGCCGACCACCCTGGCGGCCGGGCAGATGCCGGCGCAGTTGACCAGGATGCGGGCGATGCCATGGTCGGCCGCGGCGCGGGCGACCGCGACCTCGGCGCTCCCGGCATCGGCCACGTCGCAGGCCAACGCGATGCCACCGATCTCGCGGGCCGTGACGGCCGCCGCCTCGACGTTCCGGTCGAGGAGGGCGACCTTGGCGCCCGCTTCCGCCAAGGCCCTGGCCGTGGCCGCCCCCAAACCCGAGGCGGCGCCCGTGACGAGTGCGGCGATCCCTTGAACCTTCACGACATCCTCCGGGGTGATGGGGTCAGAGCCGTTCGACCGCCAGGGCGGTGGCCTCGCCGCCGCCGATGCAGAGTGAGGCGATCCCGCGCTGGCCGCCGGTGCGCGCGAGGGCGGCCAGCAGCGTCACGACGATGCGGGCGCCGGACGCGCCGATGGGGTGCCCCAGCGCGCAGGCGCCTCCGTGGCGGTTGACCTTGTCGTGCGGCAGGCCGAGGTCGCGCATCGCCGCCATGGCGACGACCGCGAAGGCCTCGTTGATCTCGAAGAGGTCCACGTCGCCCAGGGACCAGCCGACCCTCTCGGCCAGCTTGCCGATGGCGCCGATGGGCGCGGTCGAGAACCAGGCCGGGGGGCCGGCGTGGCTGGCATGGCCGCGGACGATCGCGAGCGGGGTGTGGCCCTGGCGCTCGGCCTCCGACATCCGCATCAGCACGAGCGCCGCCGCGCCGTCGGAGATCGACGAGGCGTTCGCCGCGGTCACGGTCCCGTCGGGACGGAAGGCCGGCTTCAGCGTCGGAATCTTGTCCGGCCTTGCCTTGCGCGGGCCTTCGTCCGAGCGGACATCCGAGAGCGGAACGATCTCCCCGTCGAAGGCGCCGGCCTCCGCGGCGCTCTGGGCGCGGGCGAGCGACTCCAGGGCGTAGGCGTCCTGGGCCTCCCGGGTGAACTGGTAATGCCGGGCCGTATCCTCGGCGAAGGCGCCCATGAGGCGGCCGCGATCATAGGCGTCCTCCAGGCCGTCGAGGAACATGTGGTCGAGGACCCGTCCATGGCCGAGGCGCTGGCCCGCCCGCGCCTTGTCGAGCAGGTAGGGCGCGTTCGACATCGACTCCATGCCGCCGGCCACCACCACCTCGGCGGAGCCGGCCGCGATCATGTCGTGACCGAGCATGATGGCTTTCATACCGGAGCCGCAGACCTTGTTGAGGGTGGCGCAGGGCGTCGCGTCCGAGAGACCGGCGCCGAGGGCCGCCTGCCGTGCGGGCGCCTGCCCGAGGCCGGCGGGCAGCACACAGCCCATCACGACCTCCGAGACCGCGTCGCCCGCGAGGCCGGCTCGATCCATCGCGGCGCGGATCGCGGTGGCGCCGAGTTCCGTGGCGGAGAGCGCTTTCAGCTCCCCCTGGAATGCGCCCATCGGGGTTCGGGCGGCGCTCGCCACGACGACGGGGTCTGCCTTCATCG
>JAKONB010000584.1 GCA_022702195.1 Beijerinckiaceae bacterium
CCCTCGCCGGCCACCGCCATGGCCCGCAGGGTGGTCACCACCGAGACGCGGCCCTGCCCGTCGAGGATTGCCCGCTCGGCCGGATTCGCCTCCCGGTTGATCAGGCTGTAGGTGAGGTCGCCGCCGAGGATGCGCGCGCCCTCCCGGCCGAGCCCGTCGGTGAGCGAGCGGGCGATCGAGGCGACCCCGGCAATGGCCGCGACCCCGATGGCGATGCAGGCGAGGAAGACCACGAAGCCGGACAGGCCGCCGCGCAATTCCCGCAGCGCCAGGCGCAGGGTCAGCGGCAGGCGCGAGGGCTTGGGGATCGGGGCCGCCGGAACGCGCGTGCCGTGCATGGGGTGATGTCTTTCTCGCGACTCGGCGCCGGGCTCAAGCCGCCACCGGCACGTCGATCCGGCCCGAGCGCAGGCGGATGGTGCGGTCGCAGAGCCGGGCGAGGCCGGGATCGTGCGTGACCAGGACCAAAGTGGCGCCGCGGTCGCGCTTCAGGGCGAAGAGCAGGTCGACGATCTGGCGGCCGGTGGCCTCGTCGAGATTGCCGGTGGGCTCGTCCGCCACCAGGATCGCCGGATCGGGGGCGATGGCCCGGGCGATGGCGACGCGCTGCTGCTCGCCGCCGGAGAGCTGGGCCGGATAATGGTTCAGGCGGTGGCCGAGGCCGACCGCCTCGAGCTCGGCCCGGGCGCGGGCATGGGCGTCCGGCTTGTCGGCGAGTTCGAGGGGCAGGGCCACGTTCTCCAGGGCGGTCATGGTCGGCACCAGGTGGAAGGCCTGGAACACGATGCCGATGCGCCGGCCCCGGAACCGCGCCAGGGCGTCCTCGTCGAGGTCGCCGAGATCGGTGCCCTCCACGGCGATGCGGCCGCCATCGGGGCGCTCCAGGCCGGCCATCACCATCAGCAGGGTCGATTTGCCGGAGCCGGACGGCCCGACGAGACCCACCGCCTCCCCCTGCCCCACCGCCAGCGAGATGCCGCGCAGCACATGGACCCGCGCCGCGCCGCGCCCGAGGCTGAGGTCGATCTCCGAGAGGGCTATGGCGGGGGCGGACGGGACCGGGCGAGAATCGGGCCGTGACGAATCGAGCTGTGGCGACTTGCCGGACATCACCGGGCGACCGATCTGTGCGAGGCGAGTCTGTGCAAAGCTGGCGTCATGGGACCGAGGGTCGAGGTTGTGGACGGATGGGTCTGTGCTCTGTGTCACGTGTCGCCGATATGGTCCGCCGACGCGAGCGGAACCATGACCGCCGCCGCACATCGCTCGTGATGGTGCTCTTTGCCGCACTCGGCCTCGCCGGCGCCCCCGCCGAGGCCGCGCCGGAGGCCCGGACCCTGAACCTCGTGGCCTTCGGCGACAGCCTGACCGCCGGCTACATGCTGCCGGCGGCGAGCGCCTTCCCGGCGGTGCTGGAGCGCGCCCTCAAGGCCCGGGGCCGCGCCGTCGCCATCGCCAATGCCGGGGTGTCGGGGGACACCAGCACCGGCGGGCTCGACCGGCTCGACTGGTCGGTGCCGGACGGGACCGACGGCGTCATCGTCGAGCTCGGGGCCAACGACATGCTGCGCGGCACCGATCCGGCGGTCACCCGCAAGGCGCTCGACACCATCGTCACCCGCCTCAAGGCAAGGGGCATCCCGGTGATGCTGGCCGGGATGCGGGCGTCGCCCAATCTCGGCCCCGACTACGTCGCCCGCTTCGACGCGATCTATCCGGACCTAGCCCGGACCTACGACCTCGTCCTCTATCCGTTCTTCCTGGCGGGCATCGCCGGCGATCGCAGTGTCAACCTCCCGGACGGGCTGCATCCGAATCCGAAGGGCGTCGAGACCATCGTCAGCGGCATCCTGCCCTCGGTGGAGGCCTTCCTCGACCGGATCGGGCCGGCGGCGGGGCGCTGATCGGATGCCGCGCCTCTTCACCGGCCTGGAGATTCCGCCCGAGATCGCTGCAACGCTGCGGCAATTCCAGGGCGGTTTGCGCGGGGCGCGCTGGATCGAGCCCTCGGACCTCCATATCACCTTGCGATTCCTCGGGGATGTCGACGGGACGGTGGCCGAGGACGTGAACGCGGCGTTGCAGGCGGCTGACATGCGTTGCAGCCTCACCGTGACCCTCGACGCCCTGGCGAGCTTCGGGGGCGACAAGCCCCGGGCGATCATCGCCACGGTTCGTCCCGACCCTCCCCTCACCGAACTCCAGGCCGCGCACGAGCGGATCGCCCGGGAGGCCGGGGCCGCCCCGGAGCGCCGCAAGTTCACGCCCCACGTCACCCTCGGCCGCCTCCGGCGGGAGGTCCAGGCGGCGGATGTGGCTGAATACCTTGCGGAATCCGGTTTGTTCGCGTCCCTACGCTTCCCCGTGAGCCGGGTCGCCCTGTTCTCGGCGCGGGACTCGACGGGGGGCGGTCCCTACGTGGTCGAGGCCGCCTATCCGCTGACCTGACGCTCATAGCCGCCGCAGCGCGACGCTCTCGATCCGATGACTCGCGCCCTTGGCCAAGATCAGGCTCGCCCGCTGGCGGGTGGGCAGGATGTTGTCGCGCAGGTTCGGCAAGTTGATCGTCGTCCAGAGCGTGTCGGCGATCTCCATCGCCTCGGCCTCCGTGACTTCGGCATACTTGCGGAAATAGGAGAGCGGATCGCGAAACGCCGTCTGGCGCAGGCGCAGGAAGCGATTGACGTACCAGCGGTGCAGGTCGTCTTCGTGCCCGTCGAGATAGATCGAGAAATCGAAGAAATCCGACACGAACGGGATCGCCGTGCCGTCCCGCGGCAGCCGCGCCGGCTGGAGCACGTTCAGCCCCTCGACGATGAGGATGTCGGGGGATTCGATCACCCGTTCCTCCCCCTCCACCACGTCGTAGACGAGGTGGGAGTAGAGCGGGGCGACCACCCGCCGCTTGCCCGCCTTGATGTCGGTGAGGAAGCGCAGCAGGGCCGCCGTGTCGTAGCTCTCCGGGAAGCCCTTGCGCTCCATCGCGCCCATGCGCCGCAACTCGGCATTGGGCAGCAGGAAGCCGTCGGTGGTGATGAGGTCCACCTTCGGCGTGTTGGGCCAGCGCGCCAGCAGGGCCGCGAGCACGCGGGCGCTGGTGGATTTGCCCACCGCCACCGAGCCGGCCACGCCGATGATGTAGGGAACCTTGGCCTCGCGCTCGGCGAGAAGGAACCGCTGCGTCGCCTTGAACAGGCCCTGCGTGGCCGCGACGTAGAGCGAGAGCAGGCGCGACAGCGGCAGGTAGATCGCCTCGACTTCCTCCACCGAGATCGGATCGTTGAGCGATTGCAGCCGGGTCACCTCGTCGGCGGTGAGCGTCAGTGGCGTGTCGGCGCGTAGCTGCGCCCATTCCTGCCGGGTGAACAGCCGATAGGGCGAGAGCCGTTCCGGCCCGATCCCGGTCACGGGATCCTGTCCGACGGCGGGGTCACGCTCGGAGGGACCCGTTGCCGGAGGGGGGCCGGACTCGATCCTCGCGCCGGCCTCCGGGCCGCCTTCTCGGCGATTCCGCTCTGGGCGGTGCGGCGCTCCAACTCGGCCATCACCTCGTGAAGGGGGATGCCGCCGGCGCGCAGGACCACCAAGAGATGATAGAGCACGTCGGCCGCCTCGCTCACCAGGCCGGCGCGGTCGCCCTGCACTGCCGCGATCGCGGCTTCCACCGCCTCCTCGCCGAGCTTCTTGGCGGGCTTGGCCGGGCCACCGGCCAGCAATTTCGCGGTGTAGGATTCGTCGGCGGGCGCCGCGGCGCGGGTGGCGACCAGGGTTTCCAGGTCGGCAAGGGAGAACTGGGTCATGCGGTCCTGAATTCCGGCCCACCGGATTTATCGTGCCACGGGCGCCAGCGTGCGGCACGGAATGTCATGGAGCAAGCGCTTCTCGGGCAAGACCCGCTTCCGCGGCCCGCGTCAAGCGTCCAGGCGCATGGCGAGGCCCGCCGCCGCCATATGGGCCTTGGCCTCCGCCACCGTGTGTTGCCCGAAATGGAAGATCGAGGCGGCCAGCACCGCGCTCGCCCCCCCGTCGCGTACCCCGGCAACGAGGTCGTCGAGGCCGCCGACCCCGCCCGAGGCGATCACCGGCACGCTCACCGCATCGGCGATGGCCCGCGTCAGGGCGATGTCGTAGCCCGAGCGCATCCCGTCCCGGTCCATGGAGGTCACGAGGAGTTCGCCGGCCCCGCGCGCCGTCACCAAGCGGGCGAAGTCGATGGCATCGAGACCCGTGGGCTTGCGCCCACCATGGGTGAAGATCTGCCAGGCCGCCGGCTCGCCGGGCGCCGACGTGCGCTTGGCGTCGATGGCGACCACGATGCATTGGCTGCCGAATTTCTCGGCACCTCGGGTTACGAAATCGGGATCGTTCACGGCGGCCGTGTTGATCGAGACCTTGTCGGCGCCGGCGAGCAGCAGCGTGCGGATGTCGGCCACCGTGCGGATGCCGCCGCCGACGGTGAGCGGCATGAAGCAGGCCTCCGCCGTGCGGCTCACCACATCGAGCAGTGTCCCGCGATCCTCGTGGCTCGCGGTGATGTCGAGGAAGCAGAGTTCGTCGGCGCCGGCGGCGTCGTAGGCCTTGGCGGCCTCGACGGGGTCGCCGGCATCGCGCAGTTCGAGGAACTGCACGCCCTTGACCACGCGGCCGTCCTTGACGTCGAGGCAGGGGATGATGCGGGTCTTGAGCAAGGCGAAGCGTCCTCGAAGGGCGGTCAGGCGGCCGGTGCGGCTCTGCCCTTCGCGTGGCGGATCGCGGCCAGCGCCTCGCGCGGGTCGATCCGCCCGTCATAGAGCGCGCGTCCCGTGATGGCGCCGGCCAACATGGCGCAATCGGGTTCGAGCAGGCGATGGACGTCGTCGATGGAAGCGAGGCCGCCGGACGCGATCACCGGGATCGTCACCGCCTTGGCGAGGCCGAGGGTCATCTCGATGTTGAGCCCCTTGAGGATGCCGTCGCGGGCGATGTCGGTGTAGATGATCGCCGCGACCCCGGCATCCTCGAAGCGGCGGCCAAGCTCCTCGGCGGTCATGCTGGAGGTGGTGGCCCAGCCCTCGACCGCCACGCGCCCATCCTTGGCGTCGATGCCGACCGCGATCTTGCCGGGATAGAGCCGGGCGGCCTCGCGCACGAAGGCCGGGTCGCGCACCGCCGCGGTGCCGATGATGACGCGGGCGACGCCCTTGGCGAGCCAGCCCTCCAGGGTCTTCATCTCGCGGATGCCGCCGCCGAGCTGGACCGGAAGCGTGGTGCGGGCGAGGATCCCGTCCACCGCCGCCGCGTTCATCGGCGCGCCCGCGAAGGCGCCGTCGAGGTCGACCACGTGCAGCCAGGAGAAGCCCTGCTCTTCGAACACCGCCGCCTGCGCGGCGGGGTCGTCGCTGAACACCATGGCCTGGGCCATGTCACCCTGCACAAGGCGGACGCAGCGCCCTTCCTTCAGATCGATGGCGGGAAACAGGATCACGCGAGGGTCGCTTTCGGGGCTGGGGTCGATCGGGCCGGGCGCTTCAGGGGCGCCAGCGCAGGAAATTGGCGATGAGGGCCAAGCCGAGGCGCTGGCTCTTCTCCGGGTGGAACTGCGTGCCGGCGACGTTGTTGCGCGCCACCATCGCGGTCAACGGACCACCGTAATCGGAATGCGCGACGCGATCGGCCGGATCGCGCGGCATGAACGCGAAGCTGTGGACGAAATAGGCGTGGAGCCCATCGGGGCCGAGCGGGATATCCGCCAGCAGCGCATGGTCGCGGTCGGCCTCCAGGGTGTTCCACCCCATATGCGGTACTTTGAGACTGGGATCGGACGGCGCGATCGGGCCGACATCGCCCTCAATCCAGTCGAGGCCCGGGGTGGTGGCATATTCGAGGCCCCGGCTCGCCAGGAGCTGCATGCCGACGCAGATCCCGAGGAAGGGCCGTGACCGAACATGCGCCGCGTGCTCCATCGCCTCCACCATGCCGCAGACGGCATCGAGGCCCCGCCGGCAATCCGTATAGGCGCCGACGCCCGGTAGGACCACGCGGTCGGCGCCCGCCACGGTGGCGGCATCACGGGTGAGCAGGATGCGGGTTGCATCGAGCCCGGCCTCGCGCGCCGCGCGCTCGAAGGCTTTGACCGCCGAATGCAGGTTGCCCGATCCGTAATCGATGATCGCAACGGTCTCTGCGCTCACCGCGAACCCTCACTGAACGGGAACATGCCCAGCGCGACCTCCGACGGGCGGCCGGGCAATCCCGTGCCCGGAATGGCGGCTGGCTTCGGGTGGGCGGGGGCGCCTTCGAGCCAGCGCTGGGCCGCCTTCATCTCGGCCTCCTCCGGATTCGCTGCGATCACCGCGTCGCGCACCGGGCGCCCACGCCCGGCATAGGTCCAGCGCCGCAGCGACGAGGCTTCGAGTCCGATCAGCGTGAGGACCAACAGAGTGACGACGAGGCCGGCCCCCGTACCAAGGCCGGTCACATGCCCGAGGATCGCCGTGGCGACGAGCAGGGCCGCCACACCGAGGGCGGCCAGCCACAGCCGGTGATAGAGGAACCACAGGACCGAGAAAGCGAAGGCCGCCCAGGAGAAACCGTCCGGCACGAGATGGGCACGTTCCAGCCCGTACGTCTCGCCAGCCAGCGCATCCCTGTCGAGGTGCAGCGTATAAGTCCGCATCGATCCCCTCCCAGCTCGAGCCGCCACGGCGGTCAGAGCGTTCCCTTAGTGGAGGGAACGCGGCCTTCCTCGCGCGGATCAACCGTCACCGCCCGCCGCAAAGCCCGGGCCAATCCCTTGAAGCAGCTCTCGGCGATATGGTGTGCATTGTCACCGTAGAGCGTCTCGACGTGAAGGGTGATTCCCGCGTTCATGGCGAAAGCCTGGAACCACTCGCGCACCAGTTCGGTGTCGAACTGACCGACCTTCTCCACGCGGAAGGTCGTGCGGAACACCAGGAAAGGCCGGCCGGAAATGTCCACGGCGACCCGGGTCAGCGCCTCGTCCATCGGCATGTGGATGTCGGCGTAGCGGGCGATGCCGCGCTTGTCGGCCAAGGCCTGGGCAAAGGCCTGACCCAGCGCGATGCCCGCATCCTCGGTGGTGTGGTGCTGGTCCACATGCAGGTCGCCGGTCACGTTCACGTCAAGATCGAACAGCGCATGGCGTGCGAACAATTCGAGCATGTGATCGAGGAAACCGACCCCGGTCGCGATGGTCGCGCGCCCGGTCCCGTCGAGCCCCAGGGCGACGCGGACGTCGGTTTCTGCCGTGCGGCGGTCGATGGTGGCGGCGCGCATGCCTTCGGGTTTCACCTTGTGGAGCGGCGGGCTCGTTGAAACGAACCCGCCTTCTAAAGCCAAGACCCGCCGACTGTGAAGGGAGCCGCCGGCCGTTTCCCACGCCGATCGCGCGGGAGGCCGAGCGGAAGCTCAGCCGCGCAGCACCCGTCCGGCCACCGCATCGAGCTTGGCGAGCAGGGCCGGGTCGCGCTGGGCCGGGGCGGTCATCACCGCGCCGTCGAGGGCGCGGTCGCTGCCCACCGGGCAGGCCTGCCGCTCCCGAGGGCAGTCGCGGGCGAGGCGGGCGACGAGGCGGGCGGCCTTGTCGGCATTGGCGCGGGCCA